>JAQGPB010000179.1 GCA_028293265.1 Pedosphaera sp.
CCCCCTTGAAACGGTTCAGGCCGGCTGCGGTGCCAATCCACAAGTTGCCCAACTGATCTTCACAAACGGACCTGATTACTTCGGACGCCAGACCCTGTTCCGGAAAATAATTCGTAAACTTCCCGTCTTTGTAATGACTCAGGCCGGTGTCGGTGCCGATCCACAATGAGCGGTCCCTGCCCTGGTAAATCACATTCAGTTCATTGCCTGCCAGGCCATTGCTTTTGTCATAATGGGAAAAGGTTCCTCCCTGAAGACGGGCCAATCCTCCGCCATAGGTGCCAATCCAGAGCGTCCCGTCCGCATCAACACAAAGGGCGGAAATATTGGAGTTTTTCATGCCCGCAGCATCCGCGACGTCAATGGAAGTGAAATGAAGCCCGTCGAACCTGGCCAGCCCGCCGCGGGTTCCCACCCAAAGATAACCATCGAGCGTCTGGGTGACGGCCCGCACCATATTGTTTGGCAACCCATCCTCGACCTGCCACGCGTGCGCGGAATATTGCAACGGTGCATGGTCCATGCTGAACCAATCGAGCCAGTCACTGTTCGCACTGATCTGGCGCTTGTGGTCGAGGGTGTTGACATCCATTTTGTTGATGGCAAAAATCTCCAGGTTGCCATCTTGGTTTCGACTTACTGCTGGATAAGGCAGCACGGAGCCTTCCATGCGACTCCAAGGCGACCAGCGGGAATTCCGAGGGTCGGTGCTGGCCTGCCAGCGGTGAAGCATGGTGGAATCCTTGCCATTGACGCCGAAAACTTCCATCCGCCCGTCGGCATTATTACCCACCGCCACGCCCGTTTCCACACTGACGCCAAAATCACTCCAAGCCGACCAGCCCGCGCCGCCGGTGAATGTTTGGCTGATATGATTCAGCCTGCCGGTGGTGGAATTCACCGCAAACAGCTCCAAGTGGCCGTCTGGATGCTGGCCCACCGCGAAGCCGGGCAAAATCGCACCTCCCAGGCTTTGCCATGGTGACCACTGTATCTTGCCGTTGGCAACGAACTGCCCGCAATGACTCAAATGGCCGTCATGGGCATCAACCCCGAACAATTCCAGATGGTGGTCCTTGTTTTGCGCGACAAAAAGTTCCGGTAGCAGATTGCCTCCCAAGTCAGCCCATTCCGACCAGCCACCGTGGATACTGGTTTGCCAGATGTGTTTCACACTGTTGCCGGCAGCGTCCACCGCGAATGCCTCCAATGTGCCGTTCGCATTCTGCCCGACCGCAACCGGAGACTGGATGGCGCAAGTGCCCAGGCTTTCCCAATCCGACCAATTCTGGCCGTTGGGTGCGTTCTGGTGTTTGTGGCGAAGCAGGTGGCTCGCCTCATCAACCGCAAAAATCTCCAGTTGGCCGTCGGCGTTTTTAGCCACGGCAATGCCGGGAAAAAATGTGCCGCCCAAGCCGGACCAGGCCGACCAATTCCCGTTGGGTTCCTTTTGCCAGCGATGGCGCAATTCACCGAGACTGTCTATTTGGAACACCTCCAGGCGGCCATCGGCATTTTTTCCGGCCACCGGTTTGCCAATCACAGGATCATGTTCCACCGCCGCCCCGCTGTCCGCCAGCCAGCCAAGCCCGATGAACATCGCCCACAAAATCTTCCCATAAAGGGGGAAACAACCTTGCTGATGGCGGTTCATCATTGACGCAGGTTAGCGAATCATAGGCCGGGTGCCAAGCGGTTAGGAAACATCGGGACGCAAAGACAGTTTCGCCGGCAGCCAACGCGATGAACAAGCGGGGAATCTTTGAATTGCAAACTGAATTTTCAAGCCACGGATTTTGGGGGATTGGAGCGGGTGGCAATAAATTTCCAAAGATTAAAGAATTTGTTTGCATTCGTTTTTATTTCATTCTATATTCAACCATATGGTTGAATATAGTTCCAGGTTGCTGGACCGGACTTTTGGGGCGCTGGCGGACCCGACGCGGCGGCGGATTTTGGCGCAGTTGGCGAAGGGCGACGAGTGCGTGACGGATCTGGCGCGGCCGCATGCGATGTCGCTGGCGGCGGTATCGAAGCATTTGATTGTTTTGGAGAAGGCGGGATTGGTGAAACGGCGGCGCGATGGGCGGGTGCATTCGCTGGCGCTGGAGGCGAAGCCGATGCAGGAGGCGCAGGCTTGGATCAACTGGTATCGGAAATTTTGGGAAGGGAATCTGGATCAGTTCGAAAAATACTTGGACAAACTACAAAAACAGGAAACTAAACATGACAACGATAAATAATGAAGTGCAGAAGCCGGATGATGCGACATTAATCATAAAGCGGATGCTGAATGCACCGCCGGAGCGGGCGTTCCGGGCGTGGACAACGGCGGAACATATCCAACAATGGATGCGGCCGGACCCGGGCATGACGGTTCCGCTGGCGAGCATGGATTTACGGGTGGGTGGAAAATTCCGCATTCAGATGAAGGCGCCCGATGGGGAGTTTTTTACGGCGGTGGGGGTATTCAAAGAGGTGAAAGCGCCGGAGCGGCTGGTTTACACGTGGGATTATGAAAAAGATGGAAGCGGGACGGAGTTTGGCGAGGTGGAGGGGAAGACGTCGCTGATCACGGTGGAGTTTCTCAAACGGGGCGAGCGGACGGAGTTCATGCTGACACATAGCCGGTTTGCCTCGGTGGAGAGCCGGGATAATCACGCGCGGGGTTGGGGCACAGGCGTGGAAAGTTTTGCGAAGTTTGTGGAGAAAGAATGACGCGCCGCATTTCAAACCAGGATTTTTTAACCACGCATGTCCTGAATGCTATTGCTAATTCGTTGTATTATTGAAACGGAACAAGACTGACAACGGTTCGTCCCGCGGTTGCGGGACCGGCCACCAACAAAAAATAATTATGAGCACAAATGCAAACATGTCTGAACCGCAAAAGCTGAGCCGGGAGCACAAAATTGTATCGCAGAAGGAATGGCTTGCGGCCCGGCTCGGGCTGCTCAAGGAAGAGAAGGAACTGACGCAGCGCAGCGACGAGCTGGCGCGGCGACGTCAGGAGCTGCCGTGGGTCCGGGTTGACAAAGATTACCGGTTCGAGACCGATGAAGGAAGCGCCTCGCTGGCAGACCTCTTCCGGGGCCGCTCGCAGCTCCTCGTCTATCACTTCATGTTCGGGCCCGACTACACGGCGGGGTGTCCGTCCTGCTCGGCGATCGCGGACGGGTTCAACGGCTTCGCCGTCCACCTGGCCAACCACGACGTCATGCTTTCGGCGGTGTCGCGGGCTCCGCTCCCGAAACTGCAGGCATACAAGCGCCGTATGGGCTGGAGCTTCCCCTGGGCGTCCTCGCTCGGCGGGGATTTCAACTTCGACTTCAACGTCTCGCTCACCGAGGAGCAACAGCGCGAGGGGGCCGTCGAATACAACTACCGGCGCGAGGCGGCGTGGACGGTAGGCGGGATTGGCGACTCACTGACGAAACTCGGCGAGGGGCCTGTCGCCGTAATCGCGGCCATGACCGGAACCGACGTGGCCACGTACACGCGCGAGAGGCCGGGCATGAGCGCGTTCTTGCTCGAGGACGGCGTCGTTTACCACACCTATTCCACCTATGCGCGCGGACTGGACGGCCTCTGGGGCATGTACCAGTGGCTCGACCGCGCGCCCAAGGGGCGCAACGAGACGGACGTCTGGTGGCGGCGCCACGACGAGTACAAGCCGCTTTCTCAAAACGCCGGCTCGTGTTGCCACGAGGCGGAGGCGCACGCATGAACGCCCGCCACTGCTGCCAGATCAAGACGCGAGCCGGCGACAACGCTCGTCGGCCCGCGTCGCGGTTGCGCCGGGTCGGGGAAATCGCCGGCTGGATCGTTCCGAGCGCTCTGCTGGCATTGCTTCCCAAGTGTCCCTTATGTGTGGCGGCATATGTGGCCCTCGCGACCGGCATCGGGATCTCTTTGCCGACCGCCACGTACCTGCGGGCGATGCTTGTGGCAGTGTGCGTGGCGTCATTGGTTTTCATTGCCGCAAGACGGCTGCGGAGCTTGATTGTGCGGGGATTTGAGGGCAAACGGGCGGCGTAGAATTTAAAATGTATCCACCGCACTTTAACTGTATGTAGCGTCCTTAATTGTCAGGGGACAACAAACGGTGTCCGTTGACAATTAAGGTTCGACATAAATCGTGCTTGGCGCCCCGGCCCAATTTCCAATTAAGGTTTGTCACAAAAAGTTTTCCCGGACATTCTTTCCAACAAACCACGACAATTAAGGTTTGTCACATTCCGACGCGGTTCCTGATGCACTCCGAATCAGCTGCGAATCAGAGTTGGTCAAAGACAGATTTACGCTTATTCCGATCGCTCGCAAAGCCATTTTCGGATTTGGGTCGTTTTATTCGATTCCTCCTTAAAAAATTCATTTTATCCGAATCAGGCTTGTCATTGGTGGATTTGCGCTTCGGTTCGCCAATCGCACCGATTCACGGCGGCTCCCCAGAATCCGTTCGATTGGGGTGGGGCCGAATGGATTTTGGACTTGTTTCGTCCCTAACATGGTGAATCTTCCAAACCACCTTGCCTTGACTCCGTCTTCAGGAGAATCTTCGACATGGCGAAGAGAATAACTGCTGTGCCTCCCACGGTTCCGCTCGAACTGTGGCGCGAACTCTACCAGTCGGCATCCTGCTTCCAACAATTAGCCCCGTGGCAATGGATGGATGATACCCACGTTTTCGGTGTCAACAACGAGCATGGCCTGCGCTTGGTGACCGTGCTCGGCAGCATGGGTGAAGTCTTCGGGTTGGCCAGTTATCGCGGCAGCGCCGGAGCCAACTTCCTCATGCGGCTGCGGAGTGGCGAATTTGACCCCGAAAGCCCAGAAGCCCGCTTTAGCCAGGATGCCCTGTTGGTCGATTTTGTTCCCCGGAATGAACTCCAGAAAGAAGACCGAGCCATTACCCAACAGCTCGATTTCCAACCGGCGGCTCGCAAACCCAAACTTTTTCCCACGTTCCAAAGTCATAAACCGGGATATGTGCCGTGGTTTATTGATGAAGGCGAAGCCCACCTCCTGCTGGACGATTTGCGAAAGGCGGTCCGTTTCGCGGAACTGCTGCAAACCAATTTCACAATTTATGATTCGCGTCAGGAAAACGAATTGCCATTCTTCCCCGTCTCAATTTCCGAACCTCTGACCCTGGCTCAACTCGAATGGCACACCATCCTTCCGGTTCCGCCGTCCCTCGATCATCCCGTCGATATTCATGAATTTCACCTTCCTGCTTTGCTCGCCTTTCCTCAACCACCCAAGGCCGTTTGGGAATTGACCGCATTCTACTCACCAATGCCCGTCGGCGAGGCACCGCGACCTTACTTTCCCAAAATGGCACTCGCTGCGGATGCGGGGACGGGAATCATCCTGGGATTTCATCTCGCTCCATCTGGCTACATCATGGCGCAAGCTGCTGTCCGAAGCCTGATTGAATGCATAAAGACAGCCGGATGCCGACCAGCGGCCATCAGGGTGGACTCCCTCAATCTCACCCAAGCGCTACAACCAGTGACTGAGGTGCTCAAAATCAAACTCCTCCAGGTTAAATCTTTGCCCATGGCCAACGAAGCCCGTCGTTCGCTGGAGGCTTTTGGCCGCCAATTTTGAAAGGCTTCAATCGTTATCGCGAAAAAGAACGGTGCTCCACACACAATAAACGGGCAGTAGACGCGATTGTGAAGATGGCTTCAGTCGGGTTGGTCTACCGTTTGGGCTAAATGTTTCCGAGTTACTGCCTCCAATTCAGCGGTAATTTGTTCCAACGGCGCGGAGAAACGAATTTGTTTGCCGAGGCTTAACGCCACAGTATAGGGGTGGATATGGAGGCCGGGGGCATGGGGCATGGAATTTTTCTTCGCCTTACGCATTTTCTTCACCCCAGCCCGGCTCGGCAGCCGTTGCCCGGCGTTTCGCGTTTCATTCATCATGCCGTCATACAACCCCATGACAAAAACAGCCCGATCATTCATGCCGACACCGTCAACTGCGCTAAATTTATCAAGGAGGGCGCGGAAACTGTGGGTGATATGAATGGCAATGTCCGCCAGCCTTTTCACCGTGGCGGGCGCCGCTTCGGCCATGAGGTCCCGGTCCCGAAACACGCACGGAATCTTGGTTGCCGATTCTATCGCCCATTTTACCGAATTGGCCACATCAAATTCATCGCCGCCAAAAGAGTAAACCCGCCTCGCCGTGTTTGAATGCTTGAAGATGCCGGAAAACAACTCCGGTGTCTCGGCATGCTCTGGCACGGTGAAGTCGAAACGCGCTTTGAGCCGGGCAATCTTGCCCTGAGCGGAGATTTTCTCGCCGTCAATTCCTTGCGCGGCCAGGGCCTGCAATTTTTTGAGCAAGGCCCGCGCTTTTGGATTGGCCGATTTCAAATTCGCTTTCACCTGACCACTTTCTCAATTCCGTTTGTGGCGGGCAATAGAGAACAGTGAATCCCAAGACCGGGTTAGTGGAAGATTAGTCAGCTTTATTCCAACTCGAACGGTTCGACGTGCTCGCCGTGGCTCCATCGTGATCGGTCCTTCCGCCCTGGCCGATTATTCGCGAAAATGTGAAGGTCCTTTTCGCCCGAACGAAGAAAATCCAGAAAGTCCACGCCGATGTATTTACATGTTTGGCAGACGCTCAATAGAATGAGGCATTCTTCAATTCCTTTTGGTGTCGAGAGGCCTTCGATGGCCCGACGGAGTCTGGCGAATGCTTTGATTGCATGCTCGGCGTTGTCGTTGTCGTTTGTGACCCTCCCGCTTAAAAATTCCCGGTGGCGAGGTGTTCATCACCAAATCATTCCAGTTCCCGGACTCCGAGTTTCAGCTCACGGTTGTATCTGCACGCGATAGAAACGGTCGGAATAGCTGGTGGCGTTGGCGTCATCGAATTGGACGGTGCCGGTGAAGGGGGTGTTGGTTTGCAGGGGGATCCAGGTGATCAGGTTGGTGGAACCCTGGATGATGGCGGAGGTGGCGCTGGATCCGTTGAGGGTGAATTGGAAATGGCCGTTGGTCAGTCGCGCCGGGCTGCTGAGGTAAGTGCCGGTGGATTTGATGACTTTCAGGGTGAGCGCGTTGACGCCATAGTTGGTCTGCCATTGCAAATTCACGGGCAGCGCGGGGAGCTGGGTGGCGGCAAATTGTCCGGTCTCGGAGGGGTAGTTGACGACGGCGAATGTCT
>JAQGPB010000210.1 GCA_028293265.1 Pedosphaera sp.
GACGGCGCAGGTGTTCAAAGCCTCGCTTTCCAGCATGCCGCTGCTGGCCGGGGCGGCGCTGATCGCGGTTTATATCGTCCTGGGCATGCTCTACGAAAGCCTCATCCATCCCATCACCATCTTGTCCACGCTGCCCTCGGCCGGCGTCGGAGCGTTGCTGGCCTTGATGATCTGCGGTTCGGAACTCTCGCTCATCTCCTTCATCGGCATCATCCTGCTGATGGGCATCGTGAAAAAAAACGCCATCATGATGATTGATTTCGCGCTGGACGCCGAGCGGAACGAAAAACTGACTCCTGAAGAAGCCATCTACAAGGCCTGCGTAGTCCGCTTCCGCCCCATCATGATGACCACCATGGCCGCCCTGCTCGGCTCCCTCCCGCTCGCCATCGGCATGGGCAGCGGTTCCGAACTCCGCCGCCCTTTGGGAATTGCCGTGGTGGGCGGCTTGCTGCTATCCCAGGTGCTCACGCTTTATACCACTCCCGTCGTTTATCTCTTTTTCGAACACGCCCGGCTGTGGGTTCACAAAGTGTGGCATGAGGGAACCAGGCAGCTCCCGCCGCCACTTCCAGCACGAGCGCGCCGCCAGGCAGAAGGCTGAAAAAAAGAAAGGCCGGACTTTCGTCCGGCCAATCTCATGAGAACAAATTCTGAACGGTGCGGCGCCGCAGACATGCGCCCAACCAAAACACACACACAGAACATTGCGTTTTTGCACCGTCAACATGCCTACAATAACCGATGCCATCCAAGCCGCCAGTCACCAGAACTGGGGACAGCGGTTAGCGGGATTATATGTTTCACAAATGCGATTATCCGCCGCGATAACGAAATTGACTTTCATATGCAATAATGGTACGTTTCCCGCAACTAAAAAGGAGATTTAAATGAAGCTTAAGAACATAATCATCGCGGTGCTCGGGCTTGGGCTTTGCCTCCAGGCGCGGGCTGAAAACCTGTCCACAACCGACGGCATCACTTACAACGACATCAAGTCGCAACGCACCGATCCGGATGGGCTGTACATCGAATACACGCTGCCGGGAGGCGGTTTGGGAATGGCCAAGGTGAAATTTTCACGCCTATCGCAGGACCAGCAAAAGCAATATGGCTATGACGCCGCCAAGGCCAAGGATTATGAGGCCAGAGTCGCCAAGGCAAACGAGGATTTTCGTCAGGAAAGCATCCGCTGGGATCAAACGGCCCAAGCTCAAAGGGCAGCCAGGCAGGCACAGGACTTGGAAATGGAAAAAATCATCAATGACCGCGTGATTGCCATGACGCAGTTGAATCAGGGACAAGCCGGTCCGGCAAACAACTTGGGCGGAGGTGACTACGGCTGGTCAACCGGAGGTGGTTTGATCGGCATTCCGGTAAGTGGGCAGGTTCCCCGCGCCAAGACGGAATTCGCGCCCGTGGTCACGCCGGTGCCATTTCCCCGGTTGAACATACCTCATAATACTGCGCCTCATCCTTCCCGATGATCTGTTCTTGCCCGCTCGCTCACACCGGTTCGGACTTGGGCGCGGTTGATTAACTTCCGCAGCTTGACTCCGCAACCTGGGCGGGCGGGATATTGGGAATGATCCTCAGCGACGCAAGAATTTTGCCACCGCTTCCGTGCGCGTCCGCACCTGAAGTTTTTCGTAAATGCGGCGGATGTAGGTGTGGACGGTTTCGTAGCTGATGCCGAGCTTCTCGGCAATCTCCTTGTAAAGAAAACCCTGGCTCAGGCAGTCCAACACCTCCTGTTCGCGCGTGGAAAGGTTTTCCGTAGGCTGGGAGGAAACACCGGATTTCTGGAATGATTGCACGACCTTGCGGGCGATGTGCGTGGTCATGGGGGAACCGCCGCGGACGACTTCCCGGAGGGCGTCGAGCAACTCGGCGCGTGGCGCGCGTTTGAGCAGGTAGCCGTTGGCGCCGGCTGCAAGCGCGTTGAAAATATTCTCCGTGTCCTCGTAGGCCGTGAGCATCACCACCTGGGTTTCAGGCGCAAGCTGCTTCAGCTTGCGGACGCATTCCACGCCGTTCATGCCGGGCAGGTTGATGTCCATCAGCACCACGTTGGGCTTGTCGTTGGGCAGCGCCTCCAGGGCGGCCTCGGCGCTGGGATAGTTGCTGACGCAGCGGAAGCCTTCCTCGCGGTTGATAAGGCGCGCGAGCGTGCCGCGCAACTGGTCGTTGTCTTCCACTATGGAAACGGTGGTGGCCATGTTTCGTTCAGCGATTGCCAACCGGCACAGTCAGACGAACCAGCGCGCCGCCTTCGGGCGCGCGGCTCATGGCAAAAGTGCCGCCGACATCTTCCATTCTTTTGTGCATGTTGCGCAATCCATTTCTCGTGGATTTGCCTTCGTTGCCGGACGGACCCCGGCCATTGTCCTGCAACTCCAGGATAAAGCGGCCGGGTTCGAGGCGCAACCGCAGCCAGACTTCGGTCGCCTTGGCATGCCGCACCACATTCGTAACCGCCTCCTTGGCGGCGAGGAAAACGTTGTGCCGCACTTCGGGCGAAATTTCCATGGCAGGCAATTGCGACGGAACGTCCAACCTGTAACGCAGGCCGGCCACGGCGAAATATTCCTGGGCATACTTGCAGATATAGTTGATGAGGCCTTCGAGCGTGTCGTTCGATGGATTGACCGTCCAGACGATTTCGTCCAGCA
>JAQGPB010000242.1 GCA_028293265.1 Pedosphaera sp.
GCCCCTTCATTCAAGCAAGGGATGACCACGACACATTCCGAAGGCAAATCCATGCCAGAAGCTATTCCGGTTTGCGCCGGTGTCCAGTGATTTCCGTCAATTTCAAGTTTTACCTACCCATGGGGTATTCACCCCAAACATTATTTATTCGTTTGCGCTTACGCGCCGGACAGTTTCTACTTGGGTGGTGACTTACGACTTGTTGATGCCTTCCAGCGAACTGTTTCGAGCACGCGGCCCGGCACAGGAAGCGCTGCACGCGCGCGCTGCAAACGCGGCCTATGACAACTTCGGCCGCCGGGTTTTTTTGCGAGCCGTGGTCGAGGTTTCCAATTTCTGCCGCGAGAATTGCTCCTACTGCGGCATGCGGCGGGACAATCGCGGTCTTGCGCGTTTCCGCGCCCGGCACGATGAACTCGCGGAATTGCTCATCCACCACCGTCCGGTGAGCATCACCGACGTCAACATTCAGGCGGGCGAAGACCCTGTTGTCGTGCGCGAAGTTGTCATTCCGCTGATCAAAACCCTGCGCCAGGAAACGCCGCTCGGTATCAGCGTCTGCCTCGGCAGTCTAGACCCAAAACTCTACGCCGAACTCAAAAACGCCGGTGCATCCATTTATATCATCAAGTTTGAGATCGGCGATCCGACGCTGTACGAAACCATGATAGCTCCGGGCACATGGCCGGAGCGTCTCGCCCAAATCCGCCATCTCGCCGCGACCGGCTGGCGCGTGAGTTCGGGCTTCATCTCCGGCCTGCCCGGCCAGACCGATAAACAATTGCTGGCGAACTTTGCCCTCGCCCGCGAACTGCCCCTGGACGGTTGCAGCGTCAGCCCTTTCATTCCCGGTGACGAAACCCCGCTGGCAAAAGCCCCGGTCGGCGACATTGATCTCACCCTCAATTGCATGGCCGCCTTGCGCCTGATGCGGCCACATTGGGTGATTCCGGCCGTGAGCGCCCTGAACATTGCCGAACCCGGCGCTGGTTATCGCCGCGGTTTGCGCACCGGGGCCAACCTCGTCACCATCAACCTGACCCCTGCGGACGTGCGCGGCGATTACCTGCTCTACAAGCGCGACCGGTTCATCATGACCGAAGAGCGCATTCTCAACGCCATCGCCGCCGAGGGTCTCACCACTTCCACCCAAAGCCTCGCTGAATTCTATCAGGAACAGTCCGCCAGCGCAGTCCCCATGGCCAAACCTGACCGCATCGCCATCGCCTGAGTTTGGAATCCTTCCGACGTCGGCGAATGCTGTCGGTGATTGTCGCTTGAAAGCCCCGGCAAACTGGCTATCTTCCCATCACAATATGAAGAAGTTCTTTCCCTTCACTCAACCCTCGACGCAAATGGCTGGAGTTTGGTTTTGTCTGTTGCTCTGCCTCGCGCGCCCTTCGGCTTCTTTCGGCGAACCGGCGGCCGGTCATTGGTGGTCTGACGCCGTGGAGAAATCGCTGGCCCAAAGCGGCACCAATCGTGACCAACTGGTCCACGCCTTGGAACAAGCGCCAGCCGATCAGCGCGATGATCTGCAATTCCTGCTCGAAAACATGCCCGAGCGCGACTTGCAAAATCTTTCCGGCTCATACCTGCTCGATAATTTGAAGCTGGCGCATGAAACCTTCGCCCAGGCGCCATGGCATGACCAAGTCCCGCGTGATGTCTATCTCAACAACATCCTGCCTTACGCCAGCGTGAACGAAACGCGCGAAGCCTGGCGTCAGGCGATGCGCGACAAATGCCTGCCGTTGGCCGCCGATTGCAAGACACCGGGCGAAGCCGCTCAACGGCTCAACGAAAAACTGTTCAAACTGGTCAATGTCAAATATTCCACCGGACGCAAGAAAGCGGACCAAAGCCCGTCTGAATCCATGGAGACGGGGCTTGCCAGTTGCACCGGGTTGTCCATTTTGTTGATTGATGCCTGCCGTTCGGTCGGTGTCCCCGCGCGGCTGGCCGGCACGCCGATGTGGGTCAACATGCGCGGCAACCACACCTGGGTCGAAGTCTGGCAGGATGGCTGGCATTTCACCGGCGCGGCCGAGCCGGACGCCAAGGGGCTGGATCACGGATGGTTCGAGCACGATGCCTCCGAGGCGCTCAAGGACAAACCGCAACATGCGATTTACGCGAGCAGTTTCAAAAAGACCGACCTTTCCTTCCCGCTCGATTGGGCGCCGGACATTCAATGGGTCAGCGCGATCAACGTCACGGACCGTTACACGCCCAAATCCAGCGCTCCGGAAGCGGGCAAGGTGCGTCTGCTGGTAAAAGTGCTCGATCATCTCGCCGGTCAGAGGGTCGAGGCGAAAATCACGGTGACGGACATCACGAACAGCGCCGTTCATTTTGAAGGCGTCAGCCGGGGTGAATCGTCCGACATGAATGACCTGGCAAGTTTCGATGTGCCGCGCGGCGGCACCTACGCGGTTCACGCGGCCTATTGGGGACAGGAAGCGGGACGCCAGTTCACGACCGGAACCAATGACCAGGCGCTGGTCATCGTTTCAATGAGCGACACGATGCTGTTCAAAATGCCCTCGCAAGCCTGCTACGCCCCGCCGCCGGTGAGCGAATCGCTGAAATCGCGCGACGAGTCAAAATTGAAGACTGCTTTGGCGGAATTCTTTGCTGCACCGGCGGAAAAACAGGAGCGGTGGAAATTTTCGGGGAGCCTCGAAAAAATGCTGCGCGAAAACGAGCCCGCCGTCCGCCGCGACGCGTGGGCCGCATATCTCGCCGCGCCGATTCACGAAAATCTCAAGCGCGACTTCGCCGCGCACCAGGTCACTTTTGAAAAATATCTCAGCCCTTACACGGTCAAGACCGTCGGCATGCGGCCAGCCAATGGCTGGGCCTTGTTCATCGCGATGCATGGCGGCGGCGGCGCGCCGAAGGAGGTCAACGACAGCCAGTGGCAGATCATGCAGCGATATTACCGGGACCACCCCGAAGCCGGTGGCTATGTGTATGTGGCGTTGCGCGCGCCGAATGATACCTGGAATGGTTTTTACGACGATTATGTTTATCCGTTGATCGCCAATCTCAAGCAGGAATTTGTTCTTTTCGGTGATGTGGACCCCAACAAGGTTTTCATCATGGGCTATTCGCACGGCGGTTACGGCGCGTTTGCCATCGGCCCCAAGGAACCCGATTTGTTTGCCGCCATTCATGCCAGCGCGGGCGCGCCCACCGACGGCGAAACCACCGGCGTGACGCTGCGCAACACCATCTTCACCTGCATGGTCGGCGAGAATGACACCGCCTACGACCGCATCATACGCGATCAAAAATTCCGCGATTCCATCACGCAATTGCGCGGGCAGCGCCAGGATGTTTACCCCGTCACGGTGCAGATCATTCCCGGCAACGGCCATACCGGCCTGCCTGACCGCGACAAAATCAAAGAGATGTATCCCGCCGTGCGCAACCCCGTCCCGCGCGAACTCACCTGGCTGATGACCGACGGCGTCATCAAGGATTTCTTCTGGTTGCACACCGATGCGCCGGGCAAGGAGCGTGAGATTGACGCCGCCTGCCGCGACAACAACCTGACCGTGACCGTCACCACCAATGTCACCTCCGCCACTGTTTTTCTGGATGCCCGTTTGATTGATTACACAAAACCCGTGACGCTCATGCTCAATGGCCAAAGCGCAAACCTCGACGGCAGCAAGGCTTCCCGCAAAGTCCAGCCCAGCCTGCGCACGCTTTGCCGAACCATGTCGCAACGCAGCGATCCCGATCTCGCCTTCACCGTGGAACTTCCCCTGCCCCTTAATAATCCAACCAAAAAATGATGCTCACCAAAGTCGCGGCCCTGTCCGGTTGCCTCCTCTGCCTGCTCCCGGTTCTCGTGCGCGCGCAAGGCTCGAAATTCCCCTGTCCTGAAAACGAGATCGCCCGTTACACCGCTTACCACGTCAGCGAACCGCTCAAGATTGACGGCCATTTGGATGAAAAAGCCTGGCAGCTCGCGCCGCGTTCGCCGCGCTACGTGGACATCCTCACCGGCAAGCCCGCGCTGCACGACACCCGCGCCGCCATCCTCTGGGATGAGAATAATCTTTACGTGGCCATCCGCGCCGAGGAGCCGTTCGTCCACGCCAAATACACGACCAACAACTCGCCGATTTATTACGACAACGATGTCGAAATGTTCATCGCCGGGCCGGACGCCTATTACGAATTTGAGATCAACGGTTTCAACACCACTTACGAGGTTTTT
>JAQGPB010000246.1 GCA_028293265.1 Pedosphaera sp.
CGATTTCAGCTTCCTGCTGGTGAAATTTGGCGTTGAGGACGGAGTGAATGATGCCGGACTTTTTCAAGAGCCGGGAAAGAAATTCGCTGACCTCGACGGAAATGGTGCCGACCAGGATGGGCCGCCCCTGCTGGTGAATGGCCTGGATTTCCTTGAGCGCAGCCTCGTATTTTTCACGCTTGGTCTTGTAAACCGAATCGTTCTTGTCCTTGCGGGCGATGGCCCGGTTGGTGGGGACGACAGCGACGCCCAATTTGTAAATGTCAAAAAATTCCGACGCCTCGGTTTCGGCGGTGCCAGTCATGCCGGCGAGTTTGCGGTAAAGGCGGAAATAATTCTGAATCGTGATGGTGGCGAGGGTCTGCGTTTCGCGCTCGATCTCCACGCCTTCCTTGGCCTCGACCGCCTGATGCAAGCCGTCGCTCCAACGCCGGCCGCTCATCAAGCGCCCGGTGTTTTCGTCCACGATGATGACCTTGTTGTCCTGGACGACGTATTGGACATCCTTTATGTAAAGGCTGTAAGCCTTGAGCAATTGCGCGATGGAATGGATGCGCTGGGCCTTGCCTTCGAACTCGGCCTGAAGTTTGGCCTTGGCTTCGAGCCGCTTGCGGGGGTCCGTTTCCGCGCCGGTATCCACTTCATGCAACGCGGTGCCCAGGTCGGGCAACATGAAGGCGTCGGGATCTTTCGGGCTGAGAAAATTGCGGCCTTTTTCGGTCAGGTCGGCCTCGTGGCTTTTTTCATCAATGGCAAAAAACAATTCCTCTTTTTCCGCGTAAAGTTGCTTCTTGGACTGGTCGCCGTGCAATTCCAACTCGGATTTGTTCATCATCCGCAGGTTGGCCGGTTCTTCGAGCAGCTTCATCAAATCAGTCGAGGTGGGCTGGCCAACCTTGACGCGATACAACAGCAAGCCGATTTCGCGTTCCATGGCTTCCGGATTGGAAGGATTCGAACCGTCTTCGGGATGCAGCTTCTTGAGCAGTTCCTCGGCTTCCTTGAGGAAGCGGCTGCATAACTTTTGCTGGGCAAACACCACGGATTCGACCAGAGGCTTGAACTCCCCATATTGATTGTCCACATGAACGACCGCCGGACCGCTGATGATGAGCGGCGTGCGGGCTTCGTCAATGAGGATGGAATCCACTTCGTCCACAATGGCGAAGTAATGCCCGCGCTGGACTTGTTCTTCCTTGCGGACGGCCATGCCGTTATCGCGGAGATAATCGAAGCCGAACTCGGCGTTGGTGCCGTAGGTGATGTCGCAGGCGTATTGCTCGCGGCGGACGCTGGGCGACTGGTCGTGAAGGATGCAGCCGACGGTCAGGCCGAGGAATTTATAGACCGCGCCCATCCATTCGCCATCGCGCGCAGCGAGGTAATCGTTGACGGTCACGACATGCACGCCGCGGCCGGTGAGGGCGTTGAGGTAAACGGGCAGCGTGGCGACGAGGGTCTTGCCTTCGCCGGTGGCCATTTCGGAAATCTTCCCGCTGTGCAGGCAGATGCCGCCGAGCAATTGAACGTCAAACGGAACCATTTCCCATTTCAGCGGGTGCTGGCGGACGATGACATCTGTGCCGCAAAGCCGGCGGCAGGTGTTCTTCACCACGGCGAAGGCTTCGGGAAGAATTTCGTTGAGGGCGGCGGCCAGTTCATCGTTGTCCTCGATTTTGGCGAGGCGGGCCTTCCAATCGGCGGTTTTTTGGCGCAGGACATCATCGGAAACTTTTTGCAGTTCCGCTTCGTGCTGGTTGATGATGTCCACCATGGGCCGGAGTTTTCTGATCTCCCGGTCATTCTTCGAGCCGATGAATTTTTTGACAATATAACTGATCATTTAAGTCCCTCAAAAGAGTGATGGAAACTAAGGGAAGAACAGCTTGGCGTCAAAGACTTTAAGGAAGTGCGGAGTGGCGAGTGCGGAGTGCGGAATGGGGGAGGGTTGACTGGCTTGACTTGGCTTGACTGCCTTTGTCCCTCATTTTGCTTAACGCATTGATTGCAAAGAGGCTGTGGCATTTTCGGGATGCTTTGATTCGCCTTGAGCGGTGATCCGCCAAGCGGCGTTTAGCGACGGGAAGCGGTGGATTGGGAAACATCAAACATCCAACATCGAACGCTGAACATCGAATGGGGAATCCGAAGCCGTAACGTTAATCATATTATGCCGGGGGGGGCGCCAAATGGGCGGGATTAAGTGGGTTTGGCCGGGATCAACCGGGATTAAGTGGGATTGCGGGCTTTTTTGGCAGGCGGTGGGTGCCAGCTCTTTATGACCACGCGACGGATAATTTTTCCATTTAGGTGTGATTATGTGTTACAAGGCGTTACAAGGGCTTACAAAATGTCAGACGGTTTGCTTTGGAATTTCGCCTGCCATCAGCTTTAACGTGAAAGGCGTATTCTTGCCCGCAACGCTCAACCACGCGCCCGCAACCATTTCCCGGCGGCCGGTTCTTCAAATTTTCAAAGAGCTGTCCTCCTGCGCTACACAAAAACAGCATAATAAAAATTGGGGAGCGGAGCAAGGAATTTCGGCGGGGATTCTGGCTGAAAATTGGCGCGGGGGAAATTTGGCAGGGGAATGAAGGGCAGAGGAATGGGAAGGAAATGGCGGCGACTAGCCGTGATTCGTGGTTGAAATAATTTTTCCGGCTCAGTCCCCGTCATACCACCCTGAATTGCAGGGCCGCGACGGAAACAGGCACAACGACACCGCCCACCCCGGATCGCGCTCCTGCTCGTGCAGGCAGATGTTTTGATGATGCCAGTGCGGGAAACCGTCCCTCAAAGCCTCCGCCACCGCCCTTGCGTCCTGCTCGGTTTGCAGCCCGCAGACTTCCAGCCCGTATTCCTCATGCAGCAGGTCAATGGCGCTGTAATCGCAAAACCACGTGTAGCCCGCTTCTTCGAGCGCTTCCGACGCCCGAGCGCGGTCGGCAAACAATTCCGGATAAAAATCAAAATCCCCCCCTGCCCGACCATTGCGTTCAAACACCCGCACCCGCGCGCCCGCCGCCCGCAAATGCTCCTCGATGCGCGGCAAAATCCGCGCCCGCGCCATCGCGGAAAATTCCTGTGCCGGGTGCCAATACCAGTTGAAAAAGAAATGAATCCGCTGCGATGAAGGCACCCCCACCAAGACCACCACGCCATTCTCCTCGTAAAGTGGGAATGTATATTCGCGGTTCCCCTCGCGGTACAGAAGCCGACCGCCACCCGGATTTTCCACCGAGTAATGCCATTTCTTTGCTAGGGCCGCAAGCATGCTCATGGCGCTCACTACGAACCAAGCCGTCAAGACTTACGCTACTTAAGTTTTAGCACAAACACGGCAGGATGCAAACGCGCAAAATACCCGAATACCCAAGGAGGCTCTTAATTGTTAATTCATGACGTCGTGCTCAAATAAGCGTGAACTGCAACATCAAATAGACAACCAATAGTGCAATCGGGCCAGACCGCCACCAAGCTCGCTCATGCTTTTGAAACGACACAACCAAGCTAACCAAACTCGCGACCGCCAGGCACAGGCCGAAACAACAAAAAACTGCCGCTCTTGTAACAAAAGGTGCTGCTTCGGTTTTCATTTGCTGTCTCAGTTCAGGACCCGCTGAAACGCTCCGCACACGGAGGCTAAGACCTTGAGAAAGCTGATACTTGGCCTCGAAGTCTGAACAAATTGCCAACGCAACGAAGATAAGCGATGCAAAACAAAAGGGGCTCGTTTTCATCATGCAGAATTTTCGGTATCATTGTTCATCTACCGCAAGTTGGGATCCCAATCCGTCCATGCCCTTGACCTTGCGCCGGTCAAAAAGCCTTGTCCAGCG
>JAQGPB010000434.1 GCA_028293265.1 Pedosphaera sp.
GTTCCTTAAGCCTCGCCGACGGGGGGCGTGGGACCCAGGATTGCAATAGTTTCTCCAATTGATTCATGTTGTTCATACGCTTCACCTTTCAAACAGGCCCGCAGTTTTTGCAGGCCGTAACGGTATCGCCCGGCCACCGTGTTGGGCGATGTTTCAAGCAGTTGGCCGATTTCCTCAAAGGTATATTCATGCCAGATTTTGAGCACGATGACCTCGCGCTGGTCCGGCGGCAACTGGGTCAGGCACCGCATCGCCGCGCGTTCGTGGGGCGTTTCCGAGGTCGAACGTTCGAACCACCGGTGTGATTCCAATTCCCGCGTCAGCCGCCGCCACAAACTGCGCCGGTGATTCAGTGCCCGGTTGCGAAAACTCCGCACACAATAATGCTCCGGCTGTTCCGGCGGCGCGTCTTTCTGCATCAGGGCCAGGAACGTTTCCTGCAAGACATCCTCGGCCTCGCCATGGCTCAAGCCCAGCGCCCGCCCATACAGCAGCAACCCCGCCGCCTTGGCCTCGTAAACCTGCTCACACCATGCGAGTTCGGATTTCTTCACATCCACAATCACCCAATAGACACCAATACCCGCCAAATTTGTATAAAATTAATTCCCCGAAAATGAGATCCGTGCGGTTTTGGGCGCAAACAATTATTTACGAACAGCTTGCGAAGATGAATGTCGTGCCTCGCTGTTTTCGGTGGAACAACAAACGATTTGCCCGTGGAGGCGCTGCCACCCCCATATTTCAATCCTGAAAGGATTGGATCATTCAGCCCAAGGTTGGCCCGATTCACAGAGGGCCTACCTTGGGGAATCGCCGTTAAATTTCCCAACCCTGAAAGGGTTGCATACCGGGGTCGTGCGGGCAAACGAGGCAACCCTTTCAGGGTTGGGATTTTCTCCAAACGCTTCCCCGGGGTAGCTCGTGCCTCGCAACCCCAGGCTGATGGATTCAATCCCGTTGGGATTGGGGAAAGCCGATGGCAACGACACCTCCATCTGGCACCTCACCGATTCCACCGAAATTAATTCCACCCCAAAAGCCGCCCCCCCTGATACGTAACAAACGCCAGTCCCCACGCCAGCACCCCCATGTAAAGCCACTGGAAAACCGGCCACTTCCACGAATTCGTCTCCCGCCGCACGATGGCCACCGTGCTGACGCATTGCAGCGCGAACACGTAAAAAACCATCAACGTCACCGCCGTCAATGGCGTGTAAACCAGCGTGCCATCTGCCCGCTTTTGCTCCCGCAACGTCTTCGCCAGGCTCGGCGTGATCGCTTCGGATTGCTGGCCCTCGCCCAGATTATAAACCGTGGACATCGTGCTCACAAAAACTTCCCGCGCCGCGAAGGACGAAACAATCCCAATGCCGATTTTCCAATCGAATCCCAGCGGCGCGATCACCGGTTCGATAAACCGGCCCATCCGCCCCGCAAAACTGTAGCGCAGCTTCTCGCCCTGCTGCTCCTTTTCCAACGCTGCAAGTTGCCCCGTGTCGCTGGCGGCAACCGCCGCTCTTTTGACTTCAAACTGGCGGTTCATCTCCGCGTTGTGCGGATAAGTGGCGAGAAACCACAACAAAATATTGATGCCCAAAATCACCGTCCCCGCCCGCCGCAAAAACAGCCGCGACCGGTCCCACATGTGCCGCAGCACCACCCGCGCCAGCGGACGCTTATACGGCGGCAGTTCCATGATCAACATCGGCGTTTCGCCCTTGAGCAACGTTTTCTTGAACAGCCACGCCATCAGCAGCGCGACAATGATGCCCAGCAGATACATCGCCAGCATCGTCAGCCCGGCCAGTTTGAAAATGCCCAGCACCCGTATGTCTGGAATGCACGCCGCAATCAGCAGCGCATACACCGGCAGCCGCGCCGAGCAGCTCATCAGCGGCGCCACCAGAATCGTCACCAGCCGGTCTTTGGGGCTTTCAATCGTCCGCGTCGCCATGATGCCCGGAATCGCGCAAGCAAACGAACTCAGCATCGGAATAAAACTTTTTCCGTGCAATCCCACCTTGCTCATCAGCCGGTCCATCAAGAACGCCGCCCGCGCCATATAACCCGTGTCCTCCAGCAAACCGATGAACAAAAACAGCAGCAAAATCTGCGGCAAAAAAACCACCACCGCCCCCACGCCCGCAATCACTCCGCCCACCAGCAGGCTGTTCAATTCACCCGGCGGTATCGCGTGTCCCACCACGCCGCCCAGCCAGTCCACCCCCGCCTGCATCGCGTCCATCGGAATCCTCGCGAAACTGAAAATGCTTTGGAACATGAATCCCATGATGGCGACAAATACCAGCGTCCCCCAGACCTTGTGCGTGAGCACGCGGTCCACCTTGTCGCTGAACGTCTCCTCATTCAGGCGCGTCTCCTTCACCGTGTTTTGCTGGATGACCGTGATGCAAGCATAACGCGCCTCGATGGCCGCGCTCCTCCATTCGATGCCCGCGCTTTCCAGACGCAATCGCGCCGCTTCCACCGCCTGTTGAATCGCCGCCGGATAATGCCCCTGGCTCGAAGCCAGCGCCTTCTCGTTGTTCAAAATCAACAACGCTTCCGCGCTGGCCTGCTGGCGATGCTCGTGAAAATGAGCGCCCAGCAATTTCGCCAGGCCGTTGATCTCGCTGACAAAGACAGGCGGCAACGCAAAGAAATGTCTTGGAGCAGGCGTCACCGCCCTGGCTGAAAGCGAGCCCAGGATCTGCTCCCGCAACTGCGGCATCCCGCGTCCGCTGCTCGCCACAATCGGCAGCACCGGCACGCCGAGTTCGCGCGCCAGCATCGCGGCGTCAATTTCATGCCCGTTGTTTTCCGCCACATCCACCATGTTCAACGCCAGCAGCGTCGGATAGCCCAGCTCAATCACCTGCGTCGCATAATAAAGATTGCGCTGAAGATTCGAGGCATCCACCACCACCACCACGAGGGCAGGGGCGGGCAGTTCTTTGAGACGATGCAGCAGCACATCCCGCGAAATTTGTTCGTCCAGCGATTGCGGACTCAGGCTGTAAGTGCCCGGCAAATCCAGCACCTTGATTTCGAGTCCTGCCGGCGCGCCCAGCAGGCGACCTTCCTTGCGCTCCACCGTGACCCCCGCGTAATTCCCCACCTTCGCCCGCAACCCAGTCAAGCCATTGAACAAAGTCGTCTTCCCCGAATTCGGATTCCCCGTCAAAACCACATACGGAGCCGCACCCGATGCTCGTGGCGGCGATTGCGCACCACCCGACTGGATGGGAACTCCTTCAAGATTGGGTGCGGCAGAACTCATTAGTTAGCTGTCAACACAGACTGTGAAAGATGGCGGCTGCAACCACAATGCACAAATTCACGAGGCGCGGCAATTGGTTCACCCTCTCCTCGGGGGAGAGGGCAGGGGTGAGGGCGGGCGTTACTCATTACTCCAACACTCCATCTTCTGGTCGTGAGGGCGGATGTTCCCTGATTTGAAACTCTAGACTCACACCACGCGCACCCAGATCTGTTCCGCCTCGCTCCGGCGCAACGTCAAATTATACCCGCGCACCTTGATCTCCACCGGATCACCCATCGGCGCGAAGCGCACCAGCTCCACCGGCGTTCCCACGAGCAAACCCATTTCCATGAGGCGCGGACGGTTGGCGGGCGGAACCTTGATTTCTGCGACGGTGGCAGTCGCTCCCAGGCTGACCGAAGTAAGAGGCTGCGTGGCGGCGGCCATATAAAAAATCAGGCCACCGTTAATTGGCCCGGCAACGGCGTCACCAAAATGCTCTCCGCCAGTTCCGCGCTGATGCCCAGCCGCGCATTGCAGACCTGACAGATGTAATTGCCATCGCGGCTCAAAAGCTTGATCCGCTGCTCTTCGCAAAAACCCATCTCGCGCAGCCGGTCCATAATGTCTTGCGAGGCCGTCAGTTCTTTGATGCAAACCACCGTGCCCGAACGCACACTGCTCAACGGGCAAACCCCCGGCTGGGCGCATTGCCCCTCGCGGACTACGTTGGCGGACACCGGCTGCTTCATCGTTCGCGCAAAATAGGCTAATTGAGACTTAGTTGCAAGAAGCAATTTGTAATGCATCCCGGCCCAACCCCGGTCGCATCCTACCATGCCACCATTCCCGATGCTGACCGAAGCCTGCCCTTCCGCGGAGCGCGGGTCTGCGACCCGCAGCAACATCCAAAACCCCAGGGACTTCGGAATAATCCCCACGCATCCGTCATCGCAAAGCCGCTGCGGTTCAGAGACCCGCACTCCGTCCAGGCGGGGATACCGGTACCCATTTTCCCCAATAGAGACCCTTTTTATTATAGGCTAAATGCCCAGTTGACAGCAGTCCAAGTTTGGGTCATATTACTTTTGATTCGGGCGGCAGTACGTTTTTTCAGCGGGATTCCCCATCCCCACCTCCTTGGCGTCTGTTGCCCGAATCTCTTTTTTAACCCACAGACACCGCCTCCCATCAAATTTGTATATCCCTTCCGCGCTGTTGACCATCCGCCTCAAAACTCGCACTCACGCCTGCCAAATCAAAGCGCAGCGCAGGCTTTCCAACCGCCAGTAGCAGAGCCTGCTTTAAACCATGCTTCATTGGAAACCTAACCGTTCCGAACGCCTGAAACTTCTTGACCGGGAAAAGGTCGTTTTGATAGCCTTTCAGCGTTGGAGGCGGACGCTCTTTGATATATTGAAAAACCGGCAGCCATGAAAGGGGTGAGAGTGGGTGGTAGCGGATTGAGAGCCAAAGCATAACTTTCACGTTAAAGCTGCTTGCCAGCGAAATTCAAAAACCGGCCAGTTAACATTTTGTAAGCCCTTGTAACGGCTTGTAACACTTAATCACACTTAAAATGGAAAAATGATCCGTTACGTGGTCAAACAGAGTCGGGCCATGATCCTGCCAAAAAAGCCCGTAATTCAGCTTAATTCAGGCTGATTCACCCTGATTCATGGTAATTCAGTCTATTTGGCCACCCCCCCGGCATATATGATTAACGCTACGGCTTCAGCCACCCATTCAATGTTCAGCGTTCGATGTTCGATGTTCGATGTTTCCGGATTCCGTCGCTTAACGTCGCTGGGCCCCCAAGCCAGGTTTGGTGTCCACCCTTTAGGGTGTCCCCCATCGCCCCATCAAAAAATCCTGTTGTAAGCCAGATTAAGTACCCTCAATTTACAGACCAGCATGAAGCCGCAATCCCCCATCTCAATCCCCGTCCTAATGTGTTGTCTGGTCCTGCTGGCAACAGTCGCACCTGCGGCAGAATGGCCCCAATGGCGCGGCCCGGACCGCACCGGACGGGTTCCCACCGATCCCTCCGTGCCGACCACAATTCCGGCAGAGCCGAAACGAGTCTGGCAGTTGGAAATTGGCGGCGGCTTTTCATCGCCCGTGGTATCGAGCAACCGCCTGGTTTATCTCGACGGCCAGGACAAACAGGAGGTCGCGCACCTGATTGACGCCGGCAGCGGCAAAGAAATTTGGCGCACAGCTTACGCCGATCTGTTCGAGGACGAGTGGGGACCGGGACCGCGCAGCACCCCCATCATTGATGACGACCGCGTTTACGCCCAATCGTGCAGCGGTGAATTTCGTTGCCTGAACCTCGCTGATGGGAAAACGATCTGGGGGATTAATTTCGACAAGGATTTCGGCGTGAAATTCCTCGGCAGCAAGGCGCGGGAAGGCACGGCCAGCCGCCGTGGCAACAACGGCTGCGCGGTGATTGACGGCGAGAACATCATCGTGCCCGTTGGCTCAACGGACGGCGCAACCATCGTCTGTTTCAACA
>JAQGPB010000313.1 GCA_028293265.1 Pedosphaera sp.
GGTCACCCCCGAGGCGATGGCAATCGCCATCGAGAGCGGCAATGCCACGATCGCGACCGTCAGGCCGGCCATCGTATCGGCGCGAAAATCCGCCGGCCCATAGCCTTCGCGCAGCACCGTGATCAGCTTCGGCGAAAACAATTCGGCAAAGGTCGGCGGTTTGATCTGCCGCTTCATTCCGGCTTGCCGCTTGCGATGCGCATGGCCCGCATTGCTCCTGTGTCAGGTCGCGAGATCGCGGTCGCGACGACGCTAAAGCCTCGACGTCAGGACTCGACGTCAGGCCTGCGCGGCGGACCCGGTTCCTTCAACCGCACGCCGCGTCCGCCGTCGTCGCTGCGCGCGTGTTCGCCGATCAGTTCGACACCGGCGCGGTTCAATGCATCGACGACCCTGGTCAGGGATTCGACGACGCCGCGGACGTTGCCGATGCTGGCTTCCATCCGCTGGATCGTTGGCAGCGAAACCCCGGCCAGTTCGGCCAGCGTCCTCTGGTCTATGCCGAGCAATGCCCGCGCCGCTCGCATCTGGAACGACGTGATCATGCGGCCAGTCCATATACCAACAAGGATAAGTGATACTTCATACCGTGACAATGATGTAAAAAACATCATCTGGCAAGCGGAAGCTGCGCGTCGCCGACCGCCGCTGGAAAATCCAAAAGAGGCGGTGAAGCTTCGTCTCGATCACGACGTTCTTGCGGCCTATCGCAAGACCGGCAGCGGATGGCAAACGCGCATCAACGCCGACCTGCGAAAGGCCGCGCGTAAGCTGGCGGGTTAATCAAATTTCGCCCGTTTTCCTGCGCAAGCGTGCTCTTGCCCGATCCGCTGACGCCGGTGATGACGACAAATTGATTGCGGGGAATGGTGAGCGTGAGATTTTTTAAATTATGCTCGCGCGCGCCATGGATGAAAATTGCGTTGTCCGTTACTGGAAAAGCTTCTTTGCCATCAAACACGCCCGCAAATTAACATGCCGGTATGGTTTGGCAAATTTGTTCCGGGAATTTGCTTCAACCACAGATGGGCACAAATAATCTATCGGATTATTTAGCAACTGGCGGGGGCGTGGGATTTTCCTGCCCATAATTGGTAGTAAGATAATCCACGATGCGGTCAACGGTGTTGGTGGCGATGGGCGCGCCGTATTTCTGTTGCATTTTAATGACCTCGGCTTTCCAGACGGTGCGGGTCAGGCGCGGTTGCGTGCCAATGTAATCGGCGGAATGGCAGATAAGACATTGCGAGGCGAGGTCAACGCCCGGGCCGGGTTTCAGGGAAGCGGTCTCGGGCGGCAGGGTGAAACTTTTTTCAGCGGCGCGGACCACGAGGCAAAATGCTACGAGGCTGAGGGACACGGCCAGCATTCGAATGAATTTCCAGCCAATTTGTTTGTTTGGCAAATAATTGAATAACATTTTAGATAGTGGGTTTAGGTGACACTGACATGCACAGTTTCAACGACATTGCGCATGTAACCGGACGGGTTCCAAAGCGGTTCCATCGGCTGCGATTGGCCGATGCGGTTGGTGGCTTTGACTTTCAGTTCGGAGGTGCCAGCCTGTTTTGGCTTGAAAGGAATCGTCCATTCACGGAATGAATATTTGCCCAAATCCTTGCCCAGTTCGGCCTCGCGCCAATCGCGCCCGCCATTTTCAGAAAATAAAACTTCCTGGATGCCGTAGCCGCCGTCGAAGGCAATCCCGCGAACCATCAACGGCTGGCCGGACTTGAGTTGCGCGCCGTCAGCAAGACTGGTGATGAACGAGCGGACATTGAAGCGGGCGATGGGCACGGTTTTTTTCGGTGGCGTGCCGGGTTCAACACAGGCACAGGTGTTGTCAGGAATGCGATAGGCCGGATTCATCCAAAAATTGTTGAACACCTCGTCAATGACAGTGATTTCATTCACATGCTTGACCCAATAAGTTCCGAAATAGCCCGGCACGACGAGCCGGAGCGGATAGCCGTTTAGCCACGGCAAATCTTCGCCGTTCATCTCGTAAGCGAGCATGACTTCGCCGTCCAATGCCTGATCTATATCCAGCGCTTTGACGAAGTCCGGCGTGGTCGGCATGACCGGCCCGTCCAAGCCGTTGAAGGTCGCCTGGCGCGCGCCCTCCGCGATGCCGCATTTGGCAAGCACGTCCTTGAGGCGGACACCTTTCCAGCGCGCATTGCCCATCGCGCCGTTGCCCAACTGGCCGCCGGGCACGCGTGGTTTGAAAAAGCCGCGGCTGTTGCCGGAGCATTGGTTGACGGCGACGATTTCGACCGGGTCGAATTGCGTTTTCAAGTCCGCGACGGAAAATTCGAGCGGCTTGGCAACCTTGCCTTTGATTGCGAGACGGAAGGTTTCCGCGTCAATCGAAGCCGGCACGCCGGCGAGATGGTAACGCACGAAGAAGGCGTCATTCGGCGTGATGATGCTTTCGTTGAAAACGGAGAAGGGAGTTTCCAGTTGCGGCGGGCGCGAGGTCAGGCGCAACAACGGACGTTTCTGCGGGTAGGCCACGAGTGGACGCGTGCCGTTGTCGAACGGGAGCGTGACGGTGTCCTCCGCGCGTGCGAGATTGACTGGAAGCACGCCAGATAATCCCAACAACCCGGCGGCTTGAAGAAAACGCCGACGACTCAAACCGGTGCGTGCGGACGAACTTTGATCATGCATAGAAAAAGGGGTGTCGTGGAATAGGATGCGAAGCTAACCGCGCTTGCGTTTGTTTTTCTTTCGTTGTTTCAAATAGCCATCAATGTAAATCGCGCCAAACAGAACGACCGCCAGCGCCACAATGATCACAAGAACCAGGACCGCCGGGTTCTCTTCGACAGCATGCTCCCAACGCAGGATGCGCGTTTTTATATCCATTGGTCGGTCAGTAGCAGATTAATACCGGATATTCCCATCGGTCGTCAACCAATCCTCGCGTGGACGGAATCCCCACTTGCTCCGGCACGGAGCGCTTCTTATAGTAACGCGATGCTCGATATCAAATTGATCCGCGAACAACCGGACCAAGTCCGCCAGCGCCTCGCCAGCCGTGGGGCAGGGGATGAAGCCCGCATTAATGATATTATTTTGACTGACCAAAGCCGCCGGCTTGCTCTGCAAGAGGTTGAACAGCTGAAGGCACAAAAAAACAAACTGTCTAAAGAAATTGGTTTGCTAATGAAGGAAGGCAAATCTGATGAGGCCGCAAAAAGGAAAGCTGAAGTGGCCTTGATTAATCAAGCTCTTCCTTTAAAAGAAGATTTGGCTAATTCAGAGGAAAAGCGACGCGACGAGTTGATGTTGACCTTGCCCAATCTGCCGCATGAGTCGGTGAAGATTGGCAATACTGCGGAGGACAACCCGGTGATGCGCGAATGGGGCGCAAAGGCCGAATTTTCTTTCAAGCCCAAATCGCACGTCGAACTTTGCGAGAGTCTCAAGCTCGTGGATTTCGCGCGGGCAGCGAAACTTTCCGGCAGCGGATTTCTGCTTTACACGAACTGGGGCGCGAAACTGGAGCGGGCGTTGATTCAATTTCTGCTGGAATTGCACACCACCGAGCATGGTTACATGGAAGTCTCGCCGCCGCACATGGTCGGACCGAAATGCCTCGAAGGCGTGGGGCAATTCCCAAAGTTCAAGGACCAATATTACGGCGTGGCGGAAGGAGACGACGCGGGCAAGCTGGGCAAACTTTATCTGATTCCAACCGCGGAAACGCCGGTGGCGAACATTCATCGCGAGGAGATTTTGGCCGAGAAGCAGCTTCCGATTTATTACTGCGCTTACACGCCCTGCTTCCGGGGTGAAGCGGGAGCGGCCGGGGTGGGCACGCGCGGAATGATCCGCGTGCATCAATTCGACAAGGTCGAGTTGATCAAAATTGTGCGCCCAGAGCATGGCTATGACGAATTGGAGAAGATGGTGGCCAACGCGGAAAAGGTTCTGCAACTGTTGGGGCTGCATTACCGGGTCATCATGCTCTGCACTGGTGACATGGGTTTCGGAAGCGCAAAGACGTATGACATCGAAGTCTGGGCGCCGGGGCAGGGACAATATCTCGAAGTGTCGAGTTGCTCGAATTGCGAGGATTTTCAGGCGCGCCGGATGAGCCTGCGTTTCAAATCCGAGGGCGGCGAAAATAAATTCCCGCACATCTTGAATGGGAGCGGCACGGCGCTGGCGCGGCTGTTTGTGGGGCTGGTCGAGACTTATCAGCAGGCGGACGGGAGCATATTGATCCCGCCGGCGTTGCAACCTTTCCTGAAAACGGAGCGAATCAAAGCCTGACCAGCCGCATGAAAATTCTGCTGGCGAGCAGCGAAGTCCATCCTTATTCCATGACGGGCGGCCTGGCGGACATGGCCGGCGCGTTGGCCAAGGCGCTGGCCCATGCCGGGCAT
>JAQGPB010000380.1 GCA_028293265.1 Pedosphaera sp.
AAAAAGACGAATTTACCCAGGGTAGGCGCGCAAGAATCGGAGCGCGCCAACCCTGGGCTAAGTGACAAATCCCCGTTGGGGTTTGGGAAGGAAAAGCAGTATGCTCGCATAGCTCGCGCACAAATACATCCTTTCAGTAATTAATTTTTATGTTACCATTCCATTGTCAACCTGCTGATCAAGCCAACTCAAAACAACTATGAAACGAACTGCATCCGCCGTGTGGAATGGCGATCTCAAACAAGGGAAGGGGACTTTAACCGCGCCGGGCGGCGCGCTGAAGAATACGCCTTATTCATTCACTTCGCGCTTTGAAAACGGGCCGGGCACGAATCCCGAGGAACTCATCGCCGCCGCGCATGCCGGGTGTTTCACCATGGCGACGTCGGCGTTTCTGGGCCGCGCCGGGTTTACGCCGACGGAACTGGCCACGAACGCGACGCTCTCTCTGGATCAGGTAAACGGGAACTGGACCATCACCGCCATTCAGCTCGACCTGACCGGGCGCGTGCCGGGCATTGACGCCGCGAAGTTCGAGGAAATCGCGAAGGACGCGAAGGCGAACTGCCCGGTGTCGCGCGTGCTCAAGGCAGACATCACGCTGACGTGCAAATTGCTGGGCGGGTGATGGAATAGGGCGCATTTCAGTTTCTAGTAGCCTTGCAGGAGCAAAGGAATCAACTATGCCGCTCCTACGGAGCTTGGGAATCTTTGTCCGGGCCGTTGCTACAGACATGGCGCTCCGCTGGAGCTGGGGGACTGCGGCCACTCCGTCAAAAGCTCCGTAGGAGCGCCATGTCTGTAGCAACGGCCCGGAAGGGGCCGCCAAGCTCCGTAGGGGCGGCATGAACGGACGACTTCATTCTCCATTACGCACGCTTAGCTGCAAGAAGATGAGATGCGCCCGCCGGAGTCTCGCGAACCGGCTTGAACTTCGACGCCTGCCCGTTTATCATCTTTAGCGTGCCAATAACATTGGAACAAATCGTTGAGGAAGCGCGCCACTGGCCGCCGGAAAAGGTAGGCGAACTGGTGGGACGTCTTACTGAAGACCTGCACACCGGCGATCCGGAAACCGAGGCGGCTTGGAAAACGGAGATCAACCGGCGCATTGAGGAAATCCAGACCGGTCGCGTCCAAGGCATACCCATAGATCAATCCCTCGCCCGCATTCGCAAGATCGCGGGCCTGTGAAACACGCGATTCATCCCGAGGCAGACGCCGAGTTTGCCGAGGCTGTCCGTTATTACACCAATATTGATCCCAAACTGGGTGCCCGCTTTTACCGTGAGATCGAACGGTTGATCCAGGCTGTCTGTGCCCAACCGGAGCGATTTTTCCAGATAAACCCTCCCGCGCGCCGGGCTTTGTCGCATGAATTTCCTTACTCTGTGGTCTATTTGGAGCAGCCGGACAGGATATGGATCGTTGCTGTAATGCACGTTAAAAGTAGGCCGGGTACTGGCAACAACGCATTGCCTGAAAATCCGACCTCTGGTACGTCACGCAATGAAAGCAATGCGTTGCCGTTTGTCCATTGGAAATTGCACTCGCCAGTCAGGGCGGGTATGGCTAGGCTTGAGGTTTCGATGCAATCCGAATTGGGCAGCTTGAAAAGCAGGTTTTTTGACTGCTTTCGGGCGGCAGGAAAAACCAGTTGACAACCGGAAAAAGGGTATTAAGATTAGTAACATTAGTAAGTAACTTATGATTACAGAAGGCGCACCAGTGAAACTCACTCGTAATGAGGGGCTTAAGGAAGCTTCGCCCACGCTCGCGGGGACGATTGGCGCTACCTTGGCGAATGCCGCCGTGGACCGCTTTTCGGATGATGATTACGAATTTCTCAAGTTTCACGGCATTTATCAGCAGGATGACCGCGACCAGCGCAAGGTGGCGAAACATTACATGTTCATGGTGCGCGGGCGGTTGCCGGGCGGGGTGGTCGAGCCGGAGCATTATCTGACGTTCGACCGGCTGGCGACGCAACATGCCAACAATACGCTTCGCATCACGTCGCGGCAGGGGTTTCAATTTCACGGCATCGTGAAGTCCGGCCTCGGTCCGGCGATGCGGGCGATCAACGAAGCGATGGCCACGACGTTGGCGGCTTGCGGCGATGTGAACCGCAATGTGATGGCGGCGCCGACTCCAGCGACGAATCCATTGGTGGAACTGGTGCAGGCGGATGCGCGCATGGTTTCGGGCGCGTTGCTGCCGAAGACGAAGGCGTATCACCAAATCTGGGTCGAGGGCACGGAATTGAAATTGGAAGATGAGGCGGCGAAGGATTTTGTGGACCCGCTTTACGGCAAGACTTATCTGCCGCGCAAGTTCAAGACGGCGTTTGCGATTCCGCCGCTGAATGACGTGGATGTTTTTACGAACTGCCTGGGTTACGTGGCGGTTATCGAGAACGGCAAGCTGCTTGGTTACAATTTGCTCGCCGGCGGCGGCATGGGGATGAGCCATGGCAATGTGCAGACTTATCCGCGCCTGGCGGACGTCATCGGCTTCGTGACGCGGGAGCAGATCATTCCGGCGGCGAAGGCGGTGCTGATGGTGCACCGGGATTTTGGCGACCGCACGAACCGCAAGCATGCGCGCCTGAAATATGTGCTCGAAGAAAAGGGCGTGGAATGGTTCCGCAATGAAGCGGAGCAGCGGATGGGCTTCAAGTTTCAGCCCGCGCGGACTTATCAATTTACGAAGCAGGGCGATGTGTTCGGCTGGCAGCAGCAGTTGGACGGCAATCATTTTCTCGGTTTGTATGTCGAGGCGGGTCGCATCAAGGACACCGAACAGGTGCAGCTCAAGACTGCGTTGCGGAAAATCGTGGAGCAATTCCGCACGGAAATCAGGCTGACGCCGTCGCAAAATCTTTTGCTGGCGAATGTGAAGCCGGCTGAGCGCGAACCGATCAACCAGATCCTCGCCGCGCGCGGGGTGGCGGTGGAAAATCAGGCGACGGTCATTCGCCGCGCTTCGATGGCTTGCCCGGCGTTGCCGACGTGCGGGCTGGCATTGGCGGAGTCGGAGCGGTTTTTGCCGGACTTGCTGACGCGCATCGAACAACTTTTGGCGGAGGTTGGCTTGAAGGATGAGGA
>JAQGPB010000387.1 GCA_028293265.1 Pedosphaera sp.
CAGCCGAGGTTCATCAGGCGGCCCTCGGCCAGGATCAGGACGCTGCGGTTGGTGTCCTTGAACGTGTACATGTCGTACTGCGGCTTGATGTTCGTCCGCTTGGCGTCGGACGTGTTGAGACGGTCGACTTGGATCTCGTTGTCGAAATGACCGATGTTACAAACGATGGCCTGGTCCTTCATCTTCGCCATGTGTTCCAGCGTGATGATGTCGCAGTTGCCGGTGGTGGTGACGTAGATGTCGCCGGTGCCTAGCGTGTCTTCGATGGTTGTAACCTCGAAACCTTCCATCGCGGCCTGCAAGGCGTTGATGGGGTCAATCTCGGTGACAATGACGCGCGCGCCAAAACCGCGCAGCGAATGGGACGAGCCTTTGCCGACATCGCCGTAACCGCAGACGACGGCGACCTTGCCGGCGACCATGACGTCGGTGGCGCGCTTGATGCCGTCCGCGAGCGATTCGCGGCAGCCGTAGAGATTGTCAAACTTCGACTTCGTCACGGAGTCATTCACGTTGATGGCCGGGACGAGCAGCTTGCCGGCTTCCTTCATCTGGTAGAGGCGATGAACACCGGTGGTGGTTTCTTCACTGACGCCTTTCCAATCCTTGACGATGTTATGCCAGAAGATGGGATTCTCTTTGTAAACCTTTTTGAGCAAGTTCTTGATGACTTGTTCTTCGTGGCTGCCAGATTCGGAATTGACCCACTTGTCGCCTTCTTCGAGCTGGTAGCCTTTGTGGATGAGCAGCGTGACATCGCCGCCGTCGTCCACGACGAGTTCGGGACCTTTGCCATTCGGGTGACGGACGGCATCAAGCGTGCAATCCCAATATTCTTCAAGCGACTCGCCCTTCCAAGCAAAGACGGGAACACCGGCCTTCGCGATGGCAGCGGCGGCGTTGTCCTGTGTGGAAAAAATGTTGCAGCTCGCCCAACGAACAGATGCGCCGAGATCAACCAGCGTCTCGATCAACACAGCAGTCTGGATCGTCATGTGCAACGAACCGGTGATGCGCACACCCTTGAGCGGCTTGGTGGCCGCGTATTTCTTGCGGATGGACATGAGGCCGGGCATTTCCGCTTCGGCAATGGTGATTTCCTTGCGGCCAGATTCCGCGAGCGAGATGTCTTTGACTTTGAAGTCGTGTTTCGCGCCGTTGCCGTTTTTTGCGACGAGGCGGTTCTTGGAGGATTTTGGAAGCTTTACTGTTGCCATATGTTTTTAGAGTTGATGCGTGATGCTGCTAGAATGTTAAATCGTTACAAGGTTGCAGCGTTTCAACGTTGTATCGTTTTAGCGCTGTAACCACATGATCTTATTTCGCGGCGCGTTTCAAGGCGGCGGCTTTGTCGGTTTTTTCCCAGGTGATGCTGTTGAGGTCATCCACCTTGCCGAAGTGACCGTAGTTGGTCGTCTTGGAATAGATGGGGCGGAGCAGATTGAGCTGCTTGATGATGGCGGCGGGCTTGAAGCTGAACACTTCTTGCACGGCCTTCTCGATGGCTTCATCGCTGACGATGCCGGTGCCGAAGGTATTGACGCAAACTGAGACGGGATCGGGATAACCGATGGCGTAGGCAAATTGGATTTCGGCGCTGGTCGCGAGCCCGGCGGCGACAATGTTCTTGGCGACGTAACGGCCCATGTATGCCGCGCTGCGGTCAACCTTCGAGGGGTCCTTGCCGCTGAACGCGCCGCCGCCGTGACGGCCCATGCCGCCGTAGCTGTCCACGATGATTTTGCGACCAGTCAAGCCGGTGTCGCCCTGCGGCCCGCCGACGACGAACCGGCCCGTGGGATTGATGAGAAATTGGGTTTTCTTGTCGAGCATGTGCGCGGGCAGCACTTTCTTGATAATTTCCTTGGTGATGAAATCCTTGATCTCCTTGTGCTTGACGTCATAGGCGTGCTGCGTGGAGACAACGACATTGGTGATGCGGACCGGCTGGTCGTTTTCGTATTGGACAGAAACCTGGCTCTTCGCATCGGGGCGGAGCCATTCGACCTGGCCGGATTTGCGGATGCGGGTCAGCTCACGGCCGAGTTGGTGCGCATACATGATGGGCGCAGGCATCAATTCGGGCGTCTCGGTGCAGGCATAACCGAACATCAAACCTTGATCGCCGGCGCCTTGTTCGGCGGTGTCCTTGCCATCAGCGGCCTTGGCGTCCACGCCCTGGGAGATGTCCGGGCTTTGGGAGGTGATGGCGTTCATGATGAGCACCTTGTCCGCGTGGAAAACATCATCATCGTGCGTGTAGCCGATTTCGCGAATGGCAGCGCGGGCGATGGCGTTGAAGTCGAGCTTGGCCTTGGTGGTGATTTCGCCGCCGACAACGACCAGATTGCTCTTGGCGTAAGTCTCGCACGCGACGCGGCTGCGCGGGTCCTGCGCAAGGCAGGCGTCCAGCACGGCATCCGAAATTGTATCGCAGACTTTGTCCGGGTGGCCTTCGCCGACGGACTCGGAGGAGAAGATAAAGTTTTTGCTCATTTGATTGGTGTTAAGCGGACGGTTACAATATCATATTGACGTATCAGGATAAGATGATATATGTTTTTCAGAAGTCGTCAACTGAAATTTTGGAAAAGATGACGACAACGCGGATGCGTCAAAGCGCGGGCACCAAATGCGGGTTGTAAGTATTTAATGAGCACCACTTTAAAATCACTCCGGGCCTTGTCTGACCCGACGCGGTTGCGGATCGTTGCGTTGCTGGAACGGGAAGAACTCTCCGTGAATGAATTGCAGGAGATCACGCGGATGGGGCAGTCCCGGATTTCGACGCATTTGGGCTTGCTGCAAGATGCGCGGTTGCTTTTGTCGAGGCGGGAAGGCAAACGGACTTTTTACAAACTGAACGGGGAAGCGAATGGGACGGCGCTGGAGTTCATTCAACTGGCGATTCGCGGCGCGAAGGAATTGCCGGAAAGCAAGGCGGATCAAATCAATCTCAAGCGCATCCTCGCGCGGCGCAATGAACAGGCGCAGGTTTATTTCAACCAGGTGGCCGGGCGGTTTGATCGCAGTTACGGACCAGGACGTTCGTGGCAGGCTTTCGGACATTTGTTGCTACGGATTATTCCGCCGCTAGTGGTGGCAGACCTTGGTTCGGGTGAAGGGCTGCTGAGCGAATTGCTGGCGCGGCGCGCGAAGAAGGTGATCGCGGTGGACAACTCGGAAAAGATGGTGACGTTCGGCGCAAACAAGGCGAAGAAGAACGGATTGAAGAATCTCGAGTTTCGGCTGGGCGATTTGGAGAACCCGCCGATTGAGCCGGGCTCGGTTGACCTGGTGATCCTGAGCCAGGCGCTGCATCACGCGGCAGATCCGGCGCGGACAATTGCTTCGGCGCATAAGATTTTGCGCGCGGGCGGACAGCTTTGGCTGCTGGATCTGATGAAGCACAATTTCGAGCGGGCGCATGAGTTGTATGGGGACCGTTGGCTGGGATTTGCGGAGAGCGATTTGCATCACTGGCTGGAAGCGGCGGGATTCAAGAAGATTGAAATCAGTGTCGTGGCGCGCGAGGAGCAACCGCCACATTTTGAAACGATTTTGGCGGGCGGCGAGAAGTGACAAAACGAAGATAGAGAATAGAGAATAGAGCATAGAGCATAGATGGGAAGGCGCATTGGATGTTCGTGGAGGCTTCGTAAAATTATTTTTGTTGAGAAATCCATGCGACGATTTGGTCGTCGGTGAGGCGGCGGGATTCAGACTGGAATTTGTTGGTGGCATTGAGGGCTTTGTAGGTGGAACGGAGCGGGGCGGTTGGAAAATTGTCAGCGACGTTGTGAAGCAGCAGCGGGTGTGGTGCGGCGAGAATGGGCGCGCCGATGAAGGTGCCAATGTTGCGGAGGCCGGGGCAGAAAAGGCCCGGGAGGAGGAGGTTTTGATCTTTGGAAACATCCAACTGGCTGCAGTCAGCAATGACAGCATCAGCGGCGGGCGCGGCGAGCAAAGACCAGAATGCGGATTGGCCGGTGCCGCAGAGGACGACCTTTCTCGATGTGATAGTGTTGATGCTTTTTGCGGAATCGCAGATTAAAATCAAATCACGCACTTGTTCCTGAAGCCGAGTGCGGTTGTAGGTGGTGAAGAAAATAGACGATTCATCCTGAGGTTGCATACGGGTTGGGTAACGGACAAGCACGACATCAAGACCGTGATCTAGTAGTTTTTTGACCAAGCTGGGGGGATTGGAATTTGGGATTGGCGGGGAGCTTTTTGCGGTCGGCGGATCGGCGTAAACTTTCGAGTCGTCTGGAAGGAGCAGTACCACGCGAGACGGCTGCGAGGCTGAGTTGGTTTTTTCGGTACAGTAAAGGGCAAGCATAGACTGCTTGTTCTCGTTGGAACGGCTCATGCCAAGTTGGAATGCCGTGAATTGGTTGGACTTGATGATAGCCGAGAGAGCAAACATTTGAGCCGAGTCTTTGGGCGAGTCCAATTGCAAGGTGCGTTGCCAGGCGGGTTCCATGATTTTTTTGTAGTTGGCGAGCCCCATTTCATCCTTTGGCTCCAACTCGCGTAACCGGGCTGCGCGAGTTTTGATGAGATATTTGATGAGATCGGCCTGGCTGAGGGCGTCCGGCGGGAGCTTGCCATCCCGGAAAACGCGCAATTCCTCGTCCGGCTCCTTTTGAAATGCAGCTTCCTTCACCAGCGCATCGGGCTGCGAGAGCAATTGTTTGCCAAACCATTGATAAACGGCTTCACGGCTGGTTTGGTTGTAGTTGTGGGGGAAATCGAAACGGACGTAACGGAGATTTTCGGGCGCGTGGAACAAATCATAAATATGAGCCACATTGGGGCCTTCCACTGTCAGCATCGTCTTAGTCCAATCGCCGCTGGCACCGACCATGATTTGCGGGCGTGGCGCGGCGGCGGCGGCGATTTCCATGTTGGAAAACTCGACGCGCAATCCAGGCATGTTTTCGCAGCCGCAGCCGCCTTGCATCGTGTGACTGACCATGACGACGGGAGCTTGGGCGGCGAGACGGTCGTCAATTGCGCCGAGCATGAAAGTTTGTGTGCCGCCACCGGATTCGCCCGTGATAGCGAGGCGATGCGGGTCGGCGTCGGGCAGCGATGCCAGAAAGTCGAGCGCGCGGATGCTGTTCCAGGTTTGCAGGCCCATCAAGGAGATGCTCCAGAGCTGAGCCGCGGGATCATTGGTGGCAAAATCGCGGTGGACTTTATAGAAGGGCTGGTTGGTGGGCGAGTCGGAGAAATGCGTGTCGTTGTAGCCGTCCATGTCTTAGGAGAAGGCGATCATGCCCTGCTTGGCGATATTGATGCAACGGCCCGGAATGCTGCAGTCCTGGTTGTCAGCGAGGCGGCCGTTCTCCCAATGTCCGTGGGGACTGAGAATGGCAGCGAAAGGGCCGTCGTCGCGCCCGAGCGGGCGATACAGATTTCCGGCGAGATAAAAGCCGGGATAGGTTTGGAAATAAACCTTCTCGACGCTGTAACCGTCGTGCGCGACTTTTCCAAAAATTTGCGCGTGGAGCGGGGTTTTATCCGGCATGGGCCAGAGGCCGCTGCTGACAAGGATTTGTTCGCGAATGAGCCGGGCGCGTTGTTGCCATTCCGCCTGGGTGGTGATGGTGGGAAATTCGCGGGGCGTGTTCAGGTCCATCACGGACGGGATGGAAACTGGCGCGCAAAAAACATCAAGAACGGCGGCGAGCAGGAGCAGGAAAGCCAGGTGGCAACGCATGTGCCGGATGGTAGCGGATGCCGGGCAATAATGAAGCGCGAAAACTCACAACCAAAAGCGAGCTTCACTTTACTCTCACCAGCTTCGGTTTGCCGCCGCCGGCCGTGGTGAGTCGGAAGCGGATGGCTTCCGGGACGACCAACAGCAGCGCGGCGAGGATGAAGAGCGAGATCTGGCCGATGGTGAGCGAGCTCAGGCCGAGAATGCTGGACAGGGTGAGGATGCCGACGGCTAACGCCAGAACGCGGCAGGTGAGAGCCAAGCGGTGAAGGTTTCGCGCCTGATTGAATTCGCGGTTGAGGGTCTTTCCGGCTGCGAAACCGGCGACAAGTGCAGAATAATGGGGAAAATGTCTGTGCGGCAACTCCTGCCAACGGCCCTCGTCGCGGAGTTGAAAAATGTGAAAATCCGCGTCGCGTCCGGGAAGGACGAGAAAGGCGGCGGGCCGGGTCTGGACACAATCCAGCACGGCCTGGAAAACGGTGGCCAGCCGCGACTCAACCTGCTCATCCAAGCGCAACCGAAATTCAATCAAGGCCGCATATTGACTCGTCCCCAGTTCCAGAATTGCCAAGTCCGCGTAACAGGAAAAAGATTGGGCGGGAGCGCGTCCGGTGATCTTGACCGCCCAAAGACGGAAGAGCTCACGCCATTTTCGCCGGAACTTGAACTCGAAAGCGGGGCCGCGAAAGATGGAGTCTGCCGGGTAATCAAGACGATGCAGGAAGGCCAGGAATTCTTCTTCCAGCCTTTCCTTGTCCTCGATGACGGCGTCCGGAATGGAGTTGAGCAAAGACATCGCAGCAAATCAAAGCCATGCGGCATGGTTTCTCCATAGGGGGAAGCACCCAAACCGGCGGGCGGCTTGTAGGTAAAACACTGATAGCGACCATGCCGTCCGGCTGACAAGAAATTCAGGCTGTTGGCTGTGGTTGCAAAGTTTGACATTTGCGATTCTTAGGCCGTGAAGAAATATTTGTTGTTCACCTACTACGTCGGACGCCCGCTGGGCGGGGCGAAAGATTTCCTGGATTCATTCGACACGGTCGAGGAGGCGCTCGACAACATTCTCGATGAGTGGACGCGGTATTACCAGGTGGTGGACTCCGAGACGATGGAAACGGTCCGGGAAGGACTGGCGCGGTTCAAGAATTTTGCACCGGAAGGGTTTAGTTCCAACGATTCGTTTTCGACGGGCGAGAAGTAAGGGCAAAGCGCGTTGTTCCAGCCTGGGCCGCAAGGGGTTGGACAATCTGGAAAATCACGTAACCTTGGGATGATTGGTTTCGTCTGATTGCATCATGCAACAAATAACTTTTCAAACCATGAAAGCTTCCTCTCTGCCTTCCTTGACGGTCGTTGCCATTGTCTGCCTGATGCTCTCGTTCAACCTGAATCTTTTCGCCGGTCCCAATCCGGAGGATTTGTTGATCCAGGCTTACGTAAAACTGGAACAAGCGGATCACGACTACAAAGGCCATCGCGCGGATGCGATGAAAGAAATTGAAGCCGCCGGAAAGCTGGTGGGAGTAAACGTCCGCGGGGATGGCCGGGGACATGAAAGGCAGGGCGTATCCGATGAGCAACTGCGAACTGCCCGGGAATTATTGGAACAAGCCAGGGGCGGGTTGCACGGAAAAGCACTCGCTCGCGTGGACAAGGCCATCAAGCAGATTTCCATCGCCCTGAAAATTAAGTAAGCCCGTCCCGGACAAGCCTAATTCTTCACCGTGTATTCGGGATAGAGCTGCCGCAGACAATCGGGGCAGATGCCGTGGGTGAATTCGGCCCCGGTATGCGCGGAAATATAAGACTCCACTTTCTGCCAGTAGCCTCCGTCATCGCGGATTTTTTTGCACGAAGCGCAGATTGGCAGCAGTCCCGTAAGCGTCTTGATGTTGCCCAGCGCATCGGTCAATTCCTGGATCAGTTTCAACCGCACTTCCTCCTCGCGCTTCCGCGCCGTGATGTCGCGCTCAATGGCGGAAACGCCGATCACTTTTCCGCCTTCGTCCTTGATGGGCGAAAGGCTCAGTGAAATGTCCAGCACCTTGCCGTCTTTCCTGACGCGCACGGTTTCATAACGCTCGATGTGTTCACCCTGCCTGATTTTCTCATAAATTCCCTGCAACTCCTCGGGCCGGTAAGCCGGGATCAAAATTGAAATCGAACGGCCTTTGACCTCTTCCGCCGTATAGCCATACATGGCTTCCGCTCCGGCGTTCCAAGTGAGGACAATGCCGTCCATGGTGTTCCCAATGATGGCGTCCTCGGATGATTCCACAATCGCCGCCAGATAACCCCGGACTGCCTCGGCCGCCCGGCGGTCTGTGATGTCACGCGAGAAGCAGCGTGAATGGACGAACTTTCCGTTTTCCCAGAGCACATTGGCATTGAGCAGCGCATGCTTGATTGAGCCGTTTTTGCAACGAAGTCTGATTTCGTAATTGTTCAACGATTCGCCCGCTTGCAACTTCCGCAGGACTTCCCCCGCCGCTCCCTCGTCCGCGTGGAATTCGGCGATGTTGTGCCCCAGGTATTCGTCACGCTGGTATCCCAGCAGTTCCAGTTCCGCCTCATTCACGCGGGTGATGGTTCCATCCGGGCCCTCCCAGCGCAGCCCAATCGTGGCATGCTCAAAAAAATCCTCCAGCTCCCGCCGGCTCCGTGCCAGCGCATCCTCCGCCTTCTGCCGCGCCCGCCGGCCTTCCGCCTCCCGCAGTTCCCGTTCGATTGAGGGAACAAGGCGCGTCAAATTGCTTTTCATCACGTAATCATTGGCCCCCGCCTTGACCACCGAAACCGCCATCTCCTCGCCGATCGCACCTGAAACCACGATGAATGGAATCTCCGGCTGCGTCGCCTTCACCAGTTGCAGCGCCTCCAAACTTCCAAAGCCGGGCAACTTATGATCGCTGATGACAAGATCCCAGGTCCGCTGACGCAAGGCTTTCTCCAGTGCCTCCATGGAATGAACCTGCGCATAGGTCGGATCGAAATCGGCCCGCCGAAGCTCGCGAATCAGGAAAAGCGCATCGTCCTCAGAATCTTCCACCACCAGTACACGCAATGGCTCTTTCATAAGAATCGTCGACAACCGCGTTTGGCCCCACATCTGGCCGCTCGCTCGCGTAGTATAGATTGATTGCTTCCAAGCGTCAAATTGAGGTTGGCGTAAAGGATGTATTTATGTCCGCCGACCAGCGATTTTCAGGCCATTTGGTGCCGGGTCGGCATGTGATTCGATGTAATTCAAGCGGGTGCTATTCAATTTGTCTTTTGCCTGACGCCCGTTATCTTGTGAAAAACCGCGATGCAAGTTTCCGAAACCATCCAGTGTCCATTTTGCGGACAGAGCTTTGAACTGGCCATTGATACCAGTGTGCCTTCGCAACGCTTCACCACGGACTGCGAGGTCTGCTGCCGCCCGTTCGAGGTCACCGTCGAATGCGAACCGGGGGAAATTCTGAGCTTGGATGTGCAGGGCAATTAGGCGAGAGTCAGCGCCGATATATTATGCTCAACCCTACCAACATCCTGTGGATTTACATCGTGCTGCTCTTCATCGGTGGCCTCGTCGGCTTCCTCAAAGCCGGCAGCAAAATGTCGCTCATCATGTCGGCCGCCTTCGCCGCCATATTAATCTTGTGCAACATCCGTATAATCACCATTGCGCATGCCGCTGATTTTGTCCTGGCTTTCCTGCTCGTATTCTTTGCCTTTCGCCTGACCAAATCCAAGAAATTCATGCCCAACGGCATGATGTCCGTCCTGACCCTTGCCACGTTGGTGCTTTTGCACGTAAATTTGCGTTAGGAATGGTTTGCAAGCTGTACAAAATTCCAAGCACCAAGCTCCAACATCCAGAGAAGCACCAAGCATCAAGCTCCAACCGGTGTTTTGGTGATTGGATGTTCTCTGGATGTTGGAGCTTGGTGCTTGGAGCTTTTTCACCATGAACTCCCTCTCCATCTGGCAAATCCACGACTCCATCGTCGGCATTCTCCGCCACGGCAACCGCCTCGTGCTCGTCGCGCCGACCGGCTCTGGCAAAACCACCCAGGTCCCGCAAATGCTGCTTGATGCCGGACTGGCGGGAGACAAGAAAATCGTCGTGCTGCAGCCGCGCCGCGTTGCCGCCCGCACCGTCGCCGCGCGAGTGGCCTGGGAACGCAACGTCAAGCTTGGCGCCGAAGTTGGCTATCAAATCCGCTTCGATGACCAGACCGGCCTCGGAACACGGATCTGCTTTGTCACCGAGGGCATCTTGCTCCGATGGTTGCAGGACGACCGCACGCTGGCCGATGTTGGCATCATCCTCTTCGACGAATTTCACGAGCGCAATTTGTTGAGCGACGTCGCGCTCGCCCTGGTCAAGCAACTCCAGCAAACGAGCAGGCCCGATCTCAAAATCGCCGTCATGTCCGCGACGCTCGATGCGGAGCCGGTCGCTGATTATCTTTCCGTGAACCAGTCGCCCCCCGCATTGGGGGAGAAGGATGTAACGAGAGCAACACCAGCGCCATCTTCTCCCTCGCCCCCATCGGGGGAGAGGGCCGGGGTGAGGGGGCAACGCACAGAGGAACAAGACGCATCCAAAGTTGAAACCGCGTCCTCTGAAAACTCCGCACTCCGCACTCCGCACTCCGCACTTGCAGCAGCTTGCCCCATTCTCATTTCCGAAGGCCAGAGTTTTCCCGTCGAAATCCGTTTTCTCGACAGCCATGACGAACGCCCTGTCACCGAGCAGGCCGCCGAGGCCGTCGAACGCATCGTCAACTCGGGTGCGGAAGGCGACATCCTGGTTTTCATGCCCGGCATGGGCGAAATCGCCGCCACCATCAACGCCTGCCGCGCGATGCGCACCAACGAACGCCTTGCCTTCATCCCCTTGCATGGCGAACTTCAACCCGAGGAACAGGACCTTGCCTTCTCGCCAAATCCGCTGCGCAAAGTAGTCGTCGCCACGAACGTCGCCGAAACTTCCGTCACCATTGACGGCATCCGCCACGTCGTGGACAGCGGCCAGGCGCGCATTGCCCGTTACGATTCCGAGCGCGGAATTGGCACGCTGGCCATCGAAGAAATCAGCCGCGCCTCCGCCGACCAGCGCAAAGGCCGCGCCGGCCGAACTGCGCCCGGTGTCTGCTACCGGCTCTGGACCGAGAGCGGCCATCTCAACCGCCCCGAACGCAACACCCCTGAAATCCAGCGCAGCGATCTCGCCGAAGTAGTTTTGCTGCTGCATTCGTTGCACATCCGCAAAGCCGCCCAGTTCGACTGGCTCGACAAGCCCGATGCCGCCGCCGTTGAACGCGCCGAGAATCTTCTCCGCATGCTGGGCGCGCTAAATCCCCCTTCCGAATCAGCCGACGACGAAACCAACAATGCAACCATCACGACGCACCCCGTCTTCTCCCTCCCCCCCACTGGGGGAGAGAGCCGGGGTGAGGGGGACACCAGCCAGCCATCGAACGTAAACATCAAAGACGAACCTTTCCCTTCCCCCACTCCGCACTCCGCACTCCGCACTCCGCACTCCGATCTGACCCCCATCGGCCGCCAGATGATGCGTCTCCCCATGCATCCGCGCTATTCCCGCATGTTGATCGAGGCCTCGCGGAGCGGTTGTGTCCGTGCCGCCGCTTTGTGCGCCGCGCTCGTCAGCGGACGCGATCTGCTCCAACGCCTCCGTCGCGATGACAAACACATCGCCGAAGCGCGCGAATTGTTCGAGGCCAGCCAGGATTCGGATTTTTTCACCCTGATGCGTGCCTACCAGTTCGCGAAGAAAAGTAATTTTGGCGTCGAATCCTGCCGCCGTTACGGCATTCACGCCCAATCCGCGCGCCAGGTCGAGCAGACCTGCCAGCAAATCATCCAGATCGCCGAGCAACAAAAATTGTTTCAAGCCGAGGAAAAAGTGGATGACTCCGCCCTGCTCCGCTGTCTCATGGCTGGTTTCATTGATCAGCTTTGCATCCGCCGCGATCTCGGCACGCTGGATTGCTACCTGACCGAAGGCCGCACCGGCACCTTGGTGCGCGAAAGTGTCGTCCAAAACTCGCCGCTGTTTGTCGCCGCCTCCATCCGCGAAGTCCCCTCGCGAGGCTCGGAAAACCTGACGCTTTTGACACTCGCCAGCGCCGTGAAGCGCGAATGGATTGAGCAGATGTTTCCCCAGCACATTCACACGCAGGTCGAACATCTCTTCGACCGCACCCACAAACGCGTTTCCGCCGTGAAGCTCGTCCGCTTCCGCGACCTCGTCATCCACCACGAACACCAGCGCGACGTTGAACCCGCCGCCTCCGGCCGCTGCCTCGCCGAGGCGTATCACAAAGAATTTTTCGAACTGCCGTTGTTGAATCACGAACTGAAACAATTTATTGCCCGCGTCAATCTGGTTTGCGCGGTGATGCCTGAACTGGAATTTCCGCCTTTCGACGAAACCGCCATCACCAATCACCTCGCCCGCTCCTTCGCCGGCATGACGCTTGTGAAAGAAGCCCAAGCCGCTCATTTGCGCGATGAATTTCTGAAACATCTCGCCAAGGAGCAAATCGCCTGGTTGGATGAACTCGTCCCCCTCAGCATCCCCTGGCCCGATGGCCGGAAAATCAAATTGCTCTACGCCGAAGAAGCCACCGACAAATCCGGCGAACCCAATCCGCCCGAGTTGCAGGTGAAACTCACCGAATGCTTCGCTTTGAAAGAACACCCGCGCCTCTGCGAAGGCAAACTCCCCGTCAAACTCTGGCTCTGCGCTCCCGACGGCAAACGCCTCGAGTCCACGCTGAACTGGCCGGCCTTCAAAACCAGCCAATATCTAAAATTGAAACCCGCGCTGCAGAAAAAATATCCCAGCACGGTTTGGCTCTAAGCGTCGTTCTCGACGCCACCTCTATCGCACATCCATTCCTCTCTTGACGCCGCCGTTTTGATTGTGATGCTACCCGCGATGAGAGTTCCACCAAGTCCTTATTTATGCGCCGCCCCGGTCAAGCCGCCGGCGAAGATCAAAAACCAGCGCTGGCCCTCGTTCTTTAAAAGTTTGGTGATGCCGGTGCTGGTTCTGATCCTCTTTGCCGCCGCTCCGTATTGGTTGAACAGCAAGGTTCACAGCCAGGTCACCAAGGAGATCAATGCCAACAGCAAGCTTTCGCCAGCCGAGCGGGACGACCGGTTGGCCGCCTTCTCCCGCATTGATTTCGCCGCGGTCTGTCGTGACAACCCTCCGGAGTTCGCCCAGTTGCGAACCGCCTTGGTCAAGGCGGGCGTGGCCGGCACCTACGAACATTTGCGCTGGGCGCTCAACGGTTCCGTCGTGCTGGTGGGCCTGCTGCTGACCGCAAGCGGCATCATGTTCGCGCTCAGCCTCGCGGCCAGAAAGTCACCGCATGATCTGATCCGTTACTACCGGCTCGGCTGGCGGTTTGGCATGGCGGTCGCCTTTGTGCAGGTCTTGCTTCTGATTCCATTGATGACCTATGGCGTGTATGAATTCCCGGTCCTCTGGACGGACAGTTGGTATCCGCAATTGGTATTGGTGATCGTGGTGGTCGGCCTGGTCGCCTTGTGGCGTAGCATCGCCATTCTTATGCACAAGGTGCCGCTCAAATTCAATGAACCGATGTCGCGGCGCATCACGGCGGAACAGGCGCCCGAATTGTGGCAGGCGGTTCGGGACGCCGCCTCCCGCCTCCAAACCGCTCCGCCGGACAACATCATCATCGGCATTCAGCTCAATTTTTACGTCACGGAACTGGCTGTCTGGGATGGGCATGAACTCGCCAAAGGCCGGACTTTGTTCCTGTCCTATCCTTTGTTGAAGCAGCTTCCCGAGGAGGAAATCATCGCCATCATCGGCCATGAACTGGGCCATTTCATCGGCGACGATACCCGTCTCACCCGGGAATTTTATCCCCTCAAGCTGAAGGCACACGCCACCTTGATCACACTCGCGCAATCAGTCTGGGTTGGCTGGACGAGCCTGCATTTTTTGAACTTCTTCGGCTGGTGTTTCGGCGAAACCGAGCGCGCCGTGTCGCGCAAGCGGGAACTTTTGGCGGACGAAAAGGCGGCCGCCTTGACCTCGCGGGAGATTGCCGCCCGCGCACTGGTGAGATTTCATGTTTTGATCGAAGCCTTCCAGCAGGGCTTGGTTGATACCGTCCGCAAAGGCGCGCAAAGCCCGCTGGATGTTCCCTTGTACACGGTAGTGCGCGAAAAATTGCCGGCGGGAGTGCCCTTTTGGACGGAGTTGTTTGAGAAAAAGCTGCCGCATCCGCTTGATACGCATCCGGCCCTGCAGGTCCGCCTCGAAGCGCTCGGCCAGGCCATGGACTCGCGCGAAGCCGAGGTGTTGACCACCCAGGAGACCGGGAGCGCCTATTCCCGATGGTTCGTGAACCGCGACGAACTCTTTGCGGAAATCAGGCGGCTTGCGGATGCGGTGGTGCAAAAAATGCAGTCCAAGGCCCGGATCCTCGATGCCAACTACGAGAGCGCCGAAGGCCGCGAGCTGTTGGACCGCCATTTCCCGGAAAGAAAATGGGGCGTCAGCCAGTCAAAATTCTGGGTGATGGTCGGAATCCTCGGCGCGTTCGCGGCCACTTTTTGGGTGCTGACCGCGATCTTGAGTGGTGACAACTTGGTTCCGGGGATCATCTTCGGGTTGGTAGGCGTGCTGTCGGCCTACGGATGCGGGCTCATATGGCTGCGTCATCGCAACGCTGAATTTATCCTCAAAGCCGATGGGGTCAATTATACCGGGTGGAAACGTCCGCTTCGCTTCCAGGATGTTGAACACCTTTCCGGGCGGCAGGCTAATTCCAGCGTGACCTTGACCTTCCGCCTGAAAAATCCGCAACCGCCGATTTGGAAGTACACATTGCTTGGTTGGGCTAGAAAAAAAGTAACTTTCTCGCTGTCCGGATTGGATGTTCCAAAACAGGCGAAGGTCGCCGAAACCATCTTTCGCTATTACACCCGGCAGACTCAGCAGTGAACACATGCCTTTCCAACGGCTCGTTGTCTTTCTGTAAGATTGCAAATCCATCCCGCTTTGGTACTAACTATCTGCATGACCAAATCATCCGCCGCCTTTGAAGGCCTGCTCGACGGCTATTTCACAACCATGCTCGCCGAGCATCCCGTCTCCGCCGCTTACGCCGGATTGAAAGAGGGGCGCGGGAAACTCGGTCGTGCAACTCTCATTTTTGAAAAACGCTGGCACACGTTGCGCCAGCGCGCGCTGGCCGCTTTGAATTCAATTTCGCCCCGCGAATTGACCAACGAGCAACACCTCGATCGACTCGCCTTCCGCAGCCAGTTGTTGCGCGAATCCGAAGACTTCGAGCGCGGACGCCACACGCTCGATCCC
>JAQGPB010000438.1 GCA_028293265.1 Pedosphaera sp.
CGCTGCTGGCAGCAGGGCCAGCGGCTCATTTATCAACCGCGGCTGAATCCGGAGGGCCTGTCATGAAAAAAACGTCGTGCATTGAACCCGACGGGGCGAGGGGAGAAGGTTCGCGGGGACGCTCGCCCCACCCGCGCTGAAATAATTCACCATTTTGGTGATGGTCTGGAGCAGGATCGTAATGATTGGGGCGGCAGGGCCTGCCCGATTCGGTTTGGCAGACCGCATTTGACGCTGGGAAACACCCCATGGTTTGCGCATTTCTTCCGCCTTACGTTAGCCCGTAGCAAAAGAAAAACAATCAATCCAAATTCATTATGCAAATCAACCTTAAGCAATTATTATTTGCGGCCATTCTTGGAACCGCACTCGCAACCACCGGCTGCCACACGCAAGGCCGGACGGCAGGAACTTACATTGACGACCGGATGGTCAGCTCGAAGGTGAAGGGCGCGCTGAACGATTCGCCGATTTACAAATATCCGAATGTGGATGTCTCGACGTTCAACGGCACCGTGCAGTTGAACGGTTTCGTGGACAGCCAGCCCCAGAAGGATCAGGCCGCGCAAATTGCGTCCCAAGTCCAGGGTGTGAGACAATTGGTCAACAATATCACGGTCCAGCCTTCGCCCGCCATGAGCCCGACGGGCCGGAACCAGGGAGCGACTTATCCCAACAATGGGGCGCCCACGCAGACTACGCCGGTGGCGCCACCGCAGCCGCAACCGTAGGAGCCCCGATTCGAGCCAGCAAAAGTGAGGTGAAGCCGCTTGATAAAAGCGGCTTCATTTCTTTTGCCGGCTGCAGGTGCAACAGATCGCCGGACATTGGGCTTCAAGCCTCGCTTGCGTTGGGGCATTTCGCCGGATTGATCCAGTGCGCATTTTTGGCCGGCTCGATGCGCTGGCCGAAGCGGCAGGCATAAGCCTGGGTCAGCTCCGCCCCAAAATACAAAATTTGCGCTGAATAATAGACCCAGAGCAACACGATGACCACGGAACCTGCCGCGCCGTAAGCCGACACGATGGTGCTCCGCCCCAGATACATTCCGATCAGGAATTTCCCAGCCGTGAACAGCAGCGCCGTGATCGCTGCGCCGATCCAGACATCCCGCCAGGTGATTTTGACATCCGGCAAGACCTTGAAAATCAGCGCGAACAAAAGCGTGACCACGCCGAAGGAAACCAGCGTGTTCACCAGACGCCAGCTTCCAACCGATCCCGGCAGCAGGCCGCCAAAATATTTGCCAGCCGCCTCCAAACCCGCGCTCACCAGCAGCGAAACCAGCAACAGAAATCCGATCCCCACGATCAACGCAAAAGAGAGCAGCCGGTTCTTGATGAACCCGCGCCATCCCAGCCCCGGGTTTTCCTCGACTCCCCACACCAGGTTCAGCGCGTCCTGCAATTCCATGAAGACGCCGGTCGCCGTGATCAGCAGGGTGACGATGGCAATGGCGCTGGCCATCACACCCTTGGTGTGTTGTTCGGGATTAACCAGAATGCTCTCCACGGCCTTCGCCCCCTGTTCTCACAGCAACGCGCTGATCTCGCCAAAAATCTGCGTGCGCGCCGAGGCTGCGCTCACCCACAGGCTTACGATAAAGAGGACGATTACAAACAGCGGCGGCAGAGCCAGCACCGTGTAAAATGCCAGGGAGGCGCCGAGGCGTTGCGCGCGATCCGCAAGCCATGCATTCACTGCTGCCCCAAGCAGATCCCAAAACTCCCCCAACCTTGACCTTTTAGCCATGGCATAGCGTACCACCAAATGTCCGTGCCGATGGCCGGGGCATTCGCCCCAGTTCGTATGAGAGCGGGAAGTCGCGCCCGTTCTTACTGTTTTCGATGGCCGTTCACCAGTTCGCCCGCGATTTCTTTAGCGTCGTAAATTTTGTCCAACGCTTCGACGATGGCCGCGGAATCCACCGAGGTCGCGCGGGCTTGTTTGTCGCTGTAAGCGTAATCCAAGGGCAGGCTCTGCAAATTGCCGTCAAAAATGATGCCGACAAATTCGCCCGCGCGGTTTACGACGGGACTGCCCGAGTTGCCGCCGATGATGTCGGCGGTGCTGACAAAATCGTAGGGCGTCTTCAGATCAAGGCGCGATTTGCGCTTCTCCCAAACAGGCGGCAAATCGAAGGGCGGGCGATTTTTCATTTCTTGGACGCGCTGATACAACCCGCCCAGGGTGGTGAAGGCCGGGACCGGTTTGCCATCTTCTTCGTAGCCCTTGACGGTGCCGAATGCGAGCCGGAGCGTGAACGTGGCATCAGGATAACCGGAGGTGCCGAGCAACGTGTTGCGGGCGCGGGAAATTGCCGCGTGGGCTTGTTGTTTCGCTTCGTCCTGTTCCTCGGCCACTTTGCGCAGGGCGCGGGCTTCGCCGTCCACCATGCGCGCCAGCTCGATCATTGGATCATTCGCCGCGGCAATCGCGCCGGCGCCACCTTGGTAAAGCTGCTTGCGGAAGGCCACGTCACGCACCTTTGTGCCGTTGATCAGTTCCACCGCGCGTTCGTGCGGCGATTTGCCGGCCAGAACTTTTTTTACCAACGGATCATCCCCGCCCAGCTTCGTGGCGAAATAGGTCAGTGAATCGGTCAGCGTGAGAAGCTCCAGATCGGTGTAGATCGGCTTTTCGGAGAAAAGCGACAATTCAAGCGACACCTTGCCGGAATCGGAGAATTCGCGGAGGCGCTCGCCATTGGGCTTGGGCTGCTCGTCGGCCGCGCGCAGCAACGTGCGCGCAGTACGAAAACTGTCGCACCGGAACGCCGCGCCGCCCTCCAGCAGCGAATGCCGGACGGACTGCGCCGCCAAAATTTTGGTGGCTTCGGCGATTTTGTCATAAGCCGCGAGCGCATCGGCGAACTCCGGCTTGCCCGCGAGCCGCGCGCGAAATTCTTCTTCCGACTTTGCTTTTGTGCCCATCAAATCGGGATCAAGCAGTCCCGCGAGCCGGCCATCGTTGGCTTTGCGCGAGTTTTGCACGCCAAAGAAAGCTTCGCGCGCGCGCCGGGCATTTTCCTCGCTGCGTTCGCTCCAGTTGGCGAGGAGGACTTCGATCCGCTTGAGCGAAGCCAGGCCCATGGGCAAGCTTTGGTCACGGAGATTCTCCAGTTCAGCCATGGTCAACAGCCGGCTCGTATGGCCAGGATGGCCGGAGACGAAAACCAAGTCGCCGTCACGCGGTCCGGTGGGGGAGAATGCGAGAAAGTTTTTCACCTTTGCCGGCTGGCCGTTCTCGTAGGCGCGGAAAAGACAGATGTCGAGGTCGTAGCGGGGGAATTCGAAATTGTCCGGGTCACCGCCGAAGAAGGCAATCTGCTGCTCGGGCGCGAAGACGAGACGCACGTCAGTGTAGCGTTTGTAACGGTAAAGGTGATACGCGCCGCCCTGCCAGAGTGTGACCACGTCCGAACGCAGGCCCGATTGGTCGAGCGATTCTTTTTCAATCTGGGCAATGACTTTGCGCCGCGCGACGAAAGCCTTGGCAGAGTCCAAGTTCTTCGGCACGGCTTCGTTCACGCGCGCGGTAACGTCCTCGATGGATTGGAGCACGTTAAGTTCGAGGTCAAGGCACTTGACTTCCTCGGCCTGGGTGCGTGCGTGAAAACCGTCGTGCAGATAATTTTTCTCCTGCGTGCTGAGTTTTTGCAACGCGTCCGCGCCGACGTGATGGTTGGAAATCAGCAGCCCATCCTCGCTTACGAAGCTGCCAGAGCCGCCGGAATTGAAGCGGACGGAGGATTTTTGCAGATGATCCAGCCAGGCGTCCGTGGCGTCGAACTGGTAGCGCTCACGAAGGATTTCGCGCGGCGGCTGGTTGAAGAGCCACATGCCTTCATCGGCGCGCGCGGTGAGAGTGAGGGCTGAAAGAACAATGAGTAAAGAACATGATTTCATAATCAGATTCAGAAAGTAGTCGAGGATTGTCCGGGAAACCATAGCAAAGTGTTGTTTGGTCATGCGCGGGGTGCAACAAGCTGGAAAGCGTGCGTTACTGCCCGTTGACTCATTGATAAAAGACACCGGGGGTTCTGAGTAAGCTGGTCATTTCAGACTCATCTTCCGGTCTGCAACTGTTCATATGTTTTTGGGTGTTCGCTGGC
>JAQGPB010000449.1 GCA_028293265.1 Pedosphaera sp.
TTCAATTCGGAAACCAATCAGGCCATTGTCATTGCAGCTTGCGGGATAAAAATCTTCGTCCTGGGCGGCGGCGCGAACGGTGGAGTGTACCACACCCAATCGGGGACCAGCCGCGAACTTTTTTCACACGGCAATTTGCATCGCCTGTAGCGGGATTCTTTGCGAAATGCAGATTTTTAATGCGATTTCAGATCGCAGCAAAAGTTGCAAGCCTTTCATTTCAATTCGTTTAACCGGTGAACATCACCCTTGGCACATTCCAAGCTGATAAACCGATGTTAACTGAAACTAACACTAACTAAATATGAAAAAACAAATAGCCATTGGCGGGGCGATGCTGTTGCTTGCGGCCGGGACAACCTGGGGCTCGAATGATGCCACAACCAGCCATGTTGATATAACCAACGACCGGATCAATGCTGATCAACACCTGAGTTACGATATGGATTCCGGCGACCTATATCGCGACAATGAATTTTCCCTCGATCTCTTCGGCACGGATGCCCTCGACAAACATACGGTTGATCACCCGTCAGGGGACAGGATCCGGCACGATTCCCGGCTGGGCCTGGGATTGGGGCTCAATTATTTTTTCATCCGTTATGTCGGCATCGGAGTCGAAGCCTACTCGGAAGATACCAAGCATAATTTCGTGGACAATGTGTCCGGCAATTTGATTCTGCGGCTGCCCATCGGCCAGACCGGGCTTGCGCCTTACGTCTTCGGCGGTGGCGGACACCAGTTCGATCCGGTGGACGCAAACTTCGGCCAGGCCGGTGCCGGCCTGGAATTTCGGTTTTGCCGCAATTTCGGCATCTTCGTGGATGGCCGCTGGGTGTGGACGGACCGTGATCGTGACTACGGTTTGGGCCGCGCCGGTGTCCGTCTGGCTTTCTAATTCTAATTCCAAAAATACCCCCCAAAATTCCTACCTCACCCCGGCGATTTGAAACCGCCGGGGTCTTCTTTTTGACAAATTACGATGCCAAGAGACGCTTCAAATTTTTTGCAGCCTGTTCGAGCCAGTCGCTGTCGGGCAGGGCGTAGGGGCGGAAGGTTTCGAGGTAGCCTTCCTGTTCGTTGTAGAAAAGGGCGCGGTGCAGGCCGAGGGTGCCGGCCTTTGGATTGTCAATGAGGTTGGCGGAATCGTTGGCGCTCATCTGGAAGAGCACGCGCATCTCGAATTCGCTAAAAGCTTTTTTGCTCAGGAAGCGGTTGACGTTGTTATATGTGTCGCAGGTGGCGATGACGTGGAAGCCGAGGCTCGTGCCTTCGCAAATGAGCTGGTTTAGTTGCGCGGCGGGACTGGCGGCCGCATCGTCGCCGCCGGAGAAACCGAAATCGTCCTCGTGCCGGAGTTTGTTGTGCTTCTGCAGGCCGTGAAAGAGCAGGAAAGTCGCGGGCGCGCTGGAGCCGTGCTCGGTTTCGGCGCGCTGTTTCATGTCCGCCGCAAGGCCGTTCATGATTTCCGCGAGGTCGCCGCTTTTGGCCAGCGTCACGGGATGCGGAATGATAGCGACCAGCTTTTCCAGAAATTCTCGCTGTGACGAGCCGGGCGGCGTGCCGTCGAACAAAACGAATTTTGCCGCGTCGCGCGGATATTGCGCCGCGAGCGCCACCAGTCCGATGGAAAGCATCGCAAGCGCGGCTTCGTCGCGCTGGCCGACGATGAGGAGATTGTTGCCGCTTTGACGGTGGAAGACGGCCTCGGTGGGGCCCTTGATGGAATTGGGCGCGCCGAGCCAGAGACGCGGAGAGGCGGGCTGCTTGATGGCTTCGACTTCGAGCAAGCCTTGGAGCAAATGGTTTTCGCGGACATCGGCGGGCGCGTCGCCTTCATAGACCAGCGGCCCGGCATAGGCGATGCCGCCTTGGATGGCGCGGGTGCGGACCTTGTCCAGATATTCGTCGCGCACCTGGTCGGAAAGCCAGACGGTCTGGAAAGGGCTGTTGCCTTCGAGGGCGCCGGCCATGTCATTGTAAATGCCTTCGCCGGGGCGGGTCAGGAGACGCGGCGCGGGATTGCTGTCGTCCATAATCAGATACGCATCGGCTTCATTGCACATCAGCGCGATGCGAATGACCATCTGGCCGAGCGTGGTGCGCGCGACGGTGTAAGCGCCGCCAAGCGTCTGCGAGCCGAGCACAACGTGGATGCCGAACGCGCGGCCCTGGCGCACAATGCGGTCCAGCAACACGGACGCGCCCTGCGAAATCTTGTCGTCCTCGACGAACAATTCCTGAAACTCGTCAATCATCAGCAGCGAGCGGGGAATCGGCTCGGTGCCGCCCGCGCGTTTGTAACCCGCGATGTCCTGCACGCCGAGTTTCCGGAACATGTCGCCACGGCGTTTCAATTCGTCGTCCACGCGCTGGAGCACGCTCAGGCCGAATTCGCGGTCGCTCTCGATGGCAACCACGCGCGCGTGCGGCAGGCGCTTGGCGGCGTAGCATTTGAATTCGACGCCTTTCTTGAAATCCACGAGGTAAAACTCGACCTGCTCCGGGCTGCACCACAGCGCCAGATTGGTGATCATGACGTGGAACAAGGTGGATTTTCCCGACCCGGTCTTGCCGGCAATCAGCGCGTGCTGGCGCGTGCCTTTGCCGATTGCGAAGTATTGCAGTTTCGTCGCACCCGTGCGGCCAATAGCAACCCGAAGTTCGCTCGTGGTCTCTTCGCTCCACAGGTCCTTGTCGGAGGGCACCACGTTTTGGAACGGCACTTCCACGCGGCTGGAATCACGGCTGGCGCGGCCGACCTGATGGATGAAATCAGTCGCCAGCTCCGGCGACGGCGGGGCGTCGAGCGAAAGCGTGGTTCCGGGAACGGCCTTGCCGGTGAGGATGATTTCATTTCCCCGGGCACTGACAGCCACGCTGCTTTTACGCAATTCTTCCGGGACGAAATCCTGCGGCACGGGATGACGGTGGTCCCAGTGGATCAAGGTGTAAACGCCGCAACGCGCGCCACTGGCGGCAATGCTTAACAGGCGCTTGGCCGCGACTTCGCTGAAATTCGTGGGAAAATCCGCGACGACGAGAAATTGATACCGCTCCGCGATGTTGCCGGCGGCTTCATTGTATTGGGCGATGGTTTCGTATTCGTTGCGGAGATACATCTGGATGACCTTCTCCATGTGCTCGTTCAACTCGCCCAAACGCTGCTCGATCTGGCCGGCCTGCGTCCAGATGCGGCTGTTGATGAGCTGCTCGCCGTAGTCCGCCAGATGCATCGCGCCGGCGAAATTTTGACCGAGGCCGACGGGATCAACAATGGTGAAGCTCAACCGTCCCGGCGGCGCGGTGGCGAGGAGGCGCAGGATGATGTTGTTCAACGCGCCGATCACGCTCTCGCGGCCGGTATTGCCGGTTTCAAACAAAATTGAACCCTGCTCGGGATAAGTGAGCAGCAGCGGGACGTTAAATTGGGCGGGCCCGGGCAAAGCCAGTCGCGGATCCTTGGGAACCGCGTCGCAAAGCTTGTTCACGTCCACTTCCAGGTTCGCGAATTTCGCGACGTGCTCGAAGGTTCGTGCCGGAGTCCACTCGCCTAGCACTTTCGCGCTCCAGGGTGGAAAAAGTTTTTCCGCGCCGGCATTCGCGGAGGCGATGGCGTCGTAAATCGGCTGGCTGCGCGCCCGCCAATCGGTTTCAAGTTTTTGAAACACGGCTTCGCGTTCCGCGTTCAGCTTTGCATCGCGCGCGTCGCAAATCTTTACGATCTCCTTTTTTCGCGTGTCCGCCGCCTGCTGCAGCCAGACGAGACGCTCTCTGTGTTTGAGTTCCAGCTCCTCGATTTTGACGCGGTGATTTTGCTCATTTTTCGCCGTCACGCGCACGGTTTTATCGTCAATCTGTTCCCGGAAAGTGCCCCGCAGCGAGCCGGCCTCTTTCAGGGCGTTTTTTAAATCGGCGTCAATCGTTTCCGTACCGGCGATGAATTCATTTTTGATGCGTTCGTTTTCGCGATGAAAACTTGCCTCGGATTTTGCCTGGCAGGCCGCCTGAATTTTGCGCGCCTTCGCGAGGGTGTCGGTGATTCGGCCGGCAAGGGTCTGACCCTGGCTTTTTCCCAGAAAATAAAGCGCCAGCACCACGACCACACTGCCGCTGGCGATGCCGATGGCCGCAGGTTGCGATAATTTGGCAATGGGGGAGTATTGCAGAAAAAGGGTACCGGCGCAGAGCGGGAGCAGCAGCCATAACGGCAGGAAGCTGAACAGGCGTGGAATCAACAGCCCGCGAAAGCGGTCCAAGTCGCCGTCGGTCTGCCTGAGCAGGTTGCGCAGTTCTTCGAGGAGCTTGTTTTCATCCGGCTCAAGATTGGGCTGGGCTTTTTCCAGTGCACGAGAGATGAGGCGGACAAATGCTCCGTACCCGCGGAAGGAACCGCGGGCCTTGGTTTCGAGCGCGTCCAAGGTTGCGAGTTCTCCCGCCAGATTTGCGCCGAAGTCCTGATACATCGTGACCGTGGCGGCGAAACCGGCGTCCCGGTTCCGCTCGGATTCCATCAATAATTTTTGCAGTTCATATTTTCGCGTGCCGGTGCGATATTCGATGCGTTCCAGCGCCTGTTCCTTGCTTGACGCCCGCGCGCGATTGATGCGGGCCTTGAGCCGGTCATATTTTGCCTCCGCCGCCTCTTTGCCCGCTTGAAATTCCGCCTCGGCCGCGCCCGCTTCGGCGGCGAACCGTTGCGCCTCCCCGAACGTCACTTCCTCGCGGTGCTGGCGTTCCCGGCTGAACTTGAGGCGAAATTCGTGCGCCAGCTTTTCCTCGCTGGCGGCAAACTCAGTCACAACCGCTTTCAGGCGGTCCACGAGTTCCAAAGTTTGCTTTACCCCGGGTCGGCTATTCACAATCGCTCCTGATTTTTGAGATCAACTTGTCCAGTTGCTCGATGACCGTGACCGCCGTATCCACATTCGCCTGGAGTTCATCGAGATATTGGCGTTGAAATTCCTCGCTCTTGGCGTCCTTCCAATACTCGCGGGTGTCGTGCCATTTCAACTGGAGTTCCTTGGTCAGTGTGGATAGCTGGGTGGCATTGGCGCGCAGGCTCATGAAACATCTTCCTTGGGGACAGCCGGGGCGGCGGGTTCTGAGGCGATGGCGTCATCGGTGGCCGGCTTGGGCGGTTCACTGGGCTGACCGGAGCCGGTGGCAACGCCCGGCGCGATGATGCCGGCGTAAGCATCCAGTATCCCGATGGTTTGACCGAGATAGACGACCGCCTTGGTGAGATCATCGGCGAGGATGGCGTGCATCTTTTCCAATTTCCGGATCAAGGGTTCCACCTGGTTGTCGAAATTGCGGTCCCAACGCTTGATGACCCGCAATTTTTCCTCGGCCTCCTCCAGTTTGCGCTTGGCCTTGGTCACGGCCAGTTGTTCGGAGGAAGAAACTTCGCGCAGCGAGGAAAGCTTGGAGCTGAACAAGGCGGCATTGGCTTCTTCCAAGGTGCGGGCGCGGCGTTTAACAATGCCCTCCCAATGAATCCGCTGGCTGCTTTGCAACCAGACCCGGGTGCGGACAATCTCGGAGCTCACCTCTTCCAACGCCGGCTTCGCCTTGCTCTTGTAGAGGATCAGGCTGGCCCGGAAGGATTCGATGGCTTCAACCGAGGTGATGTGGGCGCGGGTCGCCATGCGGTACGTCAGTGTTGGTTGAGATATTCCTCAATGCGCTGGGCTTTGCGCAACAGGTAGGGTG
>JAQGPB010000454.1 GCA_028293265.1 Pedosphaera sp.
GGACACCAAACCGGAGACGAGAGGGCGATCATTCGCGCGAGCTTGAAGCGCGGTCTCGAAAGGGTTCCGACCATTCTCGAAGGCATGGTTTAAGGCGTGCGAGGCTGCCCGTTGAGGGTCCGGCGCCGCAAATTGAAATGAAACCCGGGCAACCTTACCGCATCTTGGTCGCGGATGATGATCCTGCATTCCACGGGGTCTTCGCCACCATGCTCGGTCCCGCCTCGGAGTTGCGCCCGTTTTCACGGATGTCTCAACCGAGCCCGACGGAGGGAGCACCCTCGGCGGACAATAACTTTCCAACCTTTAAAATTGATTTCGCATTTCAGGGCCAGGAGGCGCTGGCATGCGTGCGGGCCGCGCTGGCGGAGGATTATCCTTATACCATGGCGTTCATGGATGTCCGCATGCCGCCCGGGTGGGACGGCATCGAAACCATCGGCCATATCTGGAAGGAATGTTTTGACCTGCAAATTGTGATTTGCACGGGGCATGCGGATTTTTCGTGGCATGATTTGATCCGGCGGTTCGGGCATAGCGACCGGCTGCTGATCTTGAAGAAGCCGTTTGACATGACGGAACTGCGGCAGGTCGCCTATTCACTGGCGGAAAAATGGGACCTGACTCACCAGGCGCGCAGCCACCTGGAACGCCTGCAAAAACTGGTCGGCGAACGCACGGCCAGGCTTCAGGAGGCCAATGTTTCGCTGCAACGCAAGGTGATTGAGAACCACCAGGCGGAACGGCGGCTGGTCACGCAATACGCCGTGAGCGTGGCCCTGGCGCAGGCCACGACGCTCGCGGGAGCGGTGGAGATCATTTTCCAAATTGTGTGCCGCAGCTTGAACTGGGATTGGGGCGCGTTGTGGGAAGTGGATGTGCCGGCGAATGTATTGAAATTGACGAATTTTTGGCATGTGTCGGAAAGCGGCCTGGAGGATTATGCCGGGCCAAGTCGAAATCTTATATTAGATCCGGGCATCGGACTGCCCGGCCGGGCTTGGAACACGGGGCAATCGGTTTGGACTCGCGATGTTTTTTTGGAAGAGCAATCTGCCTGGGCATCGGACGCCTCGAAACACGGGTTGCATGGCGGAATCGCCTTTCCGCTCACTGCGGGCGGGAAGGTGTTTGGAGTGCTGGAATTTTTGAGCCGGGACATCGAGGAGCGGAACCAGGACATGTTGCAGACGTTCGCCGTCATCGGCAGCGCCATCGGGCAGTTCATCGAACGCAGGCAGGCCGGGGAGGATTTGAAGCGGGAGCGCGATTATGTGGAACAGATCATCCGCGAAACGCCGGCCCTGGTGGTGGGCATCGGGCCTGATGGAACGATCACGTTCGTGAATCCTTCCACGGCGAGGAATACCGGTTATCCCGCGGAGGAACTGATCGGCAAGGATTGGTGGCGGCTCTTTTATCCGGGCGAAGAATACGGGCAGGTGGAACAGTTGTTCCGAGACCTGGCGAACGGGCCGGTGCGGGATTACGAAATGATCCTCACCACCAAGACCGGGACCAAGCGCACGGTGAGCTGGAATTCGCTCAGCAAGTATGACGATGAAGGAAAGCTCACCGAACTCATCGGCTTTGGCAATGACATCACCGATCGGAAGCGCGCCGAGCTGGAACGGCGCAGCATGGAGCTGCAATTGCGGCATGCGCAAAAAATGGAGTCAATCGGCCAGCTCTCCGCCGGCATTGCCCACGAAATCAACACCCCCACGCAATATCTCGGCGACAACATCCGCTTTTTGCAAACCTCCTTCGGCGGCCTCAGCGAGCTGCATGTGCAATACGAAAACCTGTTCCAAACTGCAAAACAAAATGCCGTGACGCCAGCCTTGCTGTCGGCGCTCGAAGAAACGCGGCGGCAGGTCAATGTGGATTTTTTGCTGAGGGAAATTCCCGATGCCATCCAGCAATCCCTGGAAGGGGTGGACCGCGTCACGCGGATTGTCCGCGCGATGAAGGATTTTTCCCATCCCGGCACTGCCGAGAAGACGCCGATTGATTTGAACAAGGCGATTGAAACCACGATGACGGTCGCGGGCAATGAATGGAAATACGTGGCGAAAATCGCGACGGATTTTGACAAGCAGTTGCCAATGGTGCCGTGCCTGCCGGGCGAATTCAACCAGGTCATCCTGAATTTGGTGGTGAATGCCACGCATGCCATCGCGGATGTGGTCGGCACCCGCGGCAAAGCGATGGGGTTGATCACCGCCAGCACGAGGCGTTGCGGGGATTGGGTTGAAATTCGCATCAAGGACACCGGCACGGGCATCCCCGAGTCCATCCGTGACAAGGTTTTTGACCCGTTCTTCACGACGAAACCGGTCGGCAAGGGCACCGGTCAGGGCCTCGCCATCGCGCATGCCGTGATCGTTGACCAGCATCAGGGTCAGTTGACCTTTGAAACCGAAATGGGCGCGGGCACGGCATTCATCATCCGGCTGCCGCTCAATCCTCCCCCCGCCCTCGTCAAAACAAAATTACACCCATGAACCGCATCCTTTTTGTTGACGATGAGCCGAATGTCCTGGCTGCATTTCGACGCCAGCTTCGCGATAAATTTGAGGTCGAAACCGCCCCTGGTCCCATCGAAGGCCTGGCGGCGCTCAAATCCGGACGCGAATTCATGGTCGTGGTGGCAGACATGCGGATGCCGGAGATGGACGGGGTTGAATTTTTGGTCCAAGCCCAGGTCATTGCCCCGGAAGTTGTGCGCCTTATGCTCACCGGCAATGCAGACCAGGGAACTGCCATTGACGCGATCAACGAAGGAAATGTTTTCCGTTTCCTCAACAAGCCTTGCACGACCGAAAAACTCGTCGCGACGCTGGAGGCTGCCATCCGCCAGCATCAGCTCATCACCGCCGAGCGGGAGCTGTTGGAACGCACCCTCCGGGGCAGCGTCAAGGCGCTGGCCGAAATCCTGGCCCTGGCCGACCCGGCCTCTTTCGGCAATTCCGAAGCCTTGCGGGATGACGTCCGCCGGCTGGCCGACCATCTCAAAGCTGGCCGCACATGGGAACTCGAAGTGGCCGCCCTGCTGGCGCGGATTGGTCGCGTGACGATCCCGCCGGAACTCGCGCTCAAGGCGCGCATCGGGCATTCGCTCACGGCCCGGGAACAGGAATTGTTCGACCGCATCCCGGCGATTGGCGGCAATTTGCTCGCGCAAATTCCCAGGCTGGAAGAAGTGTCGAAGATCATCCTTTACCAGAACAAGCGTTTCGACGGCACGGGATTTCCAGAAGGCAAGGAAGCCGGCCACGAAATCCCGCTCGGCGCGCGCCTGT
>JAQGPB010000500.1 GCA_028293265.1 Pedosphaera sp.
TTTAAGTTGATGTCCGGGACAATCAGAACGAGGACCGACAATTGAGCCAGCCTGTCATTACGATCGAGAATCTCAGCAAGCGGTACACGCTCGCTCATCGCAATCCCAACGCGGATGGATTGCGCCATATGCTCCAGCAAGGCGCGGGCGCGCCCTGGCGCACCTTGAAAAAACTTTGGAGCCGAAACGGGAGCCATGCTCAAGATTCCCGCAATGCGGTCAAGCCTTCGCCGGCAAGCACTGAAGAATTCTGGGCCTTGCGAAACGTCAATCTTGAAATCGAGCAGGGCGATGTGATCGGTGTGATTGGGCGGAACGGCGCAGGCAAGTCGACCCTGCTGAAAATCCTCAGCCGCATCACCGAGCCCACCTCGGGCCGGGTCTGCATTGATGGTACTGTCGCCAGCTTGCTCGAAGTGGGCACCGGGTTCCATCCGGAATTGACCGGGCGCGAAAACATTTTTTTGAACGGAGCGATCCTGGGAATGAGTTTGGGGGAGATACGGCGAAAGTTCGATGAAATCGTGGCCTTCGCCGAGGTGGAGAAATTCCTGGACACGCCGGTCAAGCGTTATTCATCCGGCATGTATGTGCGCCTGGCGTTTGCTGTCGCCGCCCACTTGGAATCACAAATCATGCTGGTGGACGAGGTGCTGGCCGTGGGGGACGCGCAATTCCAGCGCAAATGCCTGGGAAAAATCCAGGATGTGGCCTCGAACTGCGGGCGCACGGTGCTTTTTGTCAGCCACAACACCGGAGTGGTGGCGTCGCTCTGCAACAAGGGAATTCTTTTGCGCAACGGGCAGATGGCGATGACCGGGCCCGTGCGCGAGGTGCTGCAGCATTATACCACGGAGGCATCGAAGGAATCCTTGGAATTCGAAACCGACGGCACCAAGCCGGCAATTACGAGAATCGTTTTAAACCAAGCAAAGCTCGGCGAAGGGGATTTGCAGGTCGAGGTTTCGTTCTCCAGCCCTTATCCCTTGAACCCCCCGATAATCGGGATCGTGGTTTCCACCATGATGGGCGTGCCGGTTTTCGCCACTGATCCGCTCATGCACCCTGAAGATTATCATGCGGAGGAAATGACCCGGGGCACGGCACGCGTCCTGGTTCCAGACCTCAAATTACATCCCGGCGAATACCGGGCCAGCGTCTTTTTGGCCGAGATGGGGGGACCGCTTGACTACCGGCGCGACGTGTTGAGCTTTGAGTTCGTGCCCCGGCGTCCGATTCCCGCAAAGTGTTCGCCGATTGAAACCATCGGGCCGTTGATTGTGGAAGCCCAATGGGAATTGCTGCCCGCGCGCGGCGGGAAGCCTCGCTTACAGGTTCTCTGAATGAGAATTGCGCTTGTCAGTAAGACCAACGGCTGTGTGGGAGGGGCCAGTTATTTTGCGGAGAATCTGGGCGCATGGCTGCTGGAGGCCGGGCATGAGGTTGTTCATTATTGTGTTGAGCCAAAGCGCAATTTGCGTTCCTTTCAGCGAACGATTTCCTGTAAAAGCTTGGCCAGCCGGGCGGTGCGGCATTTTAACTGGCGCGCCCGAAGGCTCGGACTGGTTGAGCCATTCCCCTGGGAATATTGGTTTGGATTGAAGCAAAGGCTGGACGGTTTTGACTTGGTCCACTTTCACGATCTCCACATGTCCATTTCTCCCCGCACCTTGGGGTCCGTGGCCGCACACAAGCCCGTGGTGATAACCGTGCATGATACTACGGCATTCACCGGTGGATGCCTGTATCCGATGGGATGCCGGCGCTTTGAGGAAAATTGTGGCCAGTGCCCTCAAGCCGCCGATATTGGCTGGGTGGATTTTACGAGGCACAATTTGAAACAGATGCGCCGGTTGGCGAACGAAGGCGTGAACTATGTTTTTCCCTCGAAATGGATTCAAAGCGAAGCCAGGCGCTCTCTGAAGCTGGCTGCGCCTGCCAGCCATCAAATTCCCAATGGATTTGACGCCCGTGCCTATCGTTTCAAGTCGCGGCAGGAGGCCCGGCGTTTATTGGGAATCCGGCCCGGCCAAAAAGTGGTCGCCTTTTCCGCGGCAAGCCTTGAAAACAAATTCAAGGGAACCCAATTTGCCCTGGCGGCACTGGGATCCGTTCAAGAACTTGCGCCATTGGCAATCGTAATCGGCCATGCATCCGATGGAATCAAAACGAAACTCGCAGGCATGGATTTTCGACTGACCGGGTTTATAGACGACCGCGAGCAACTGGGGTTGTGCTATGCCGCAGCGGATGTCGTCATTTATCCATCGCTGGCGGATAATCTTCCGATCACCATCCAGGAAGCCATGGCGGCAGCCACCCCGGTGCTCGCTTTTTCGGTCGGCGGCGTTCCGGAACTGGTTCGACACAACCAAACCGGATGGCTGGTTCCAGTGAGCGATCAGGACGCATTAAATCGCGCGCTCCGAAGGGCGCTGGAATCGGAGGATACAGAGACGGTCGGCTTGCAGGCGCGGAGGTTCGTGGCTGACGAATTTGCGCCGGAGCAATGTGTCAATCGCCACGTGGAGATGTATCAAGCGGCTTTGAATCCGGGCATTCTCGCCCAAGTTCCAGCATGATTCCTCCAGCCTGGCTCAACGACGAAACCATCAAACTAGTTTCGTTTGACGTGTTTGACACAGTGATCGCGCGGCGATGTGGCGCGCCGGCGACGATTTTCCGCATCGTCGGTGAAAAGCTTGTCCAGCGCAATCTCCTCGCCATCAATCCACCCGCGTTTCAGACCTTGCGCGTTCAGGCGGAAAAACGGTCACACCGGCATAAGGGAAATCGCGAGATTACCTTGGCCGAGATCTACGCTGAATTGAACAGCTTCTGGTTGCGGCCCCAAGGCGTGGTGGAGCAAATGATTGCCTGCGAACTGGAAACCGAATCGGAAAATCTTTTTGCCATACCGGGCGCGCTAGCGCTGGTGCAGGCCGTCCGAAAAACCGGACGGCGGCTGGTCTTTACCTCGGACATGTATCTGCCGGAAGCATTCCTCCGTCAGACGCTGGCAAAAGAGGGTTTAATGCAGAAAAAGGAGACGCTTTACGTCTCCAGCCGATGGGGTGTCAGCAAGGCGGACGGCGGATTATATCGCGTGCTTTTGGAACAGGAAAAAATGCGGCCTTCGCAGGTGGTGCATGTCGGGGATTCGTGCGTTGTGGATTTTGAGAAAGCCCGCAAGCTGGGGATCAAGGCCGTTCATTCCGACCGTGGATCGCTCAACCGGTACGAAACCCGGCTGGCGGAAGCGGAAGAGCGTTCGTCGGAGCGGATTCCCGTAATGGCCGGGATTTCACGAATGGTTCGCCTTGAATTGGATGGTCTTGGTGAGCAACAGGTTGCCGCGCGGCTGGGGGCATCGGTAGCTGGTCCGCTGCTGACCCAATACGCGCTGTGGGTGCTCCGGACTGCCCGCAGCCGGGGCGTCAAACGACTCTACTTTCTCGCGCGGGATGGCGAAGCATTGATGCGGTTGTGTGAGATTCTTGCCCCTGTTATGGGAGCCAATGAAATCGAGTCGCGCTATCTCTACGGCAGCCGGCAGGTGTGGTATCCCGCGGCGCTAACGAGACTGGATGATTTGGCAGCGGATTTTTTTGCGCGGGCGGTGGCGCTGAGCGCTGATTCCTGGGAAAAATGCATCGAGTACCTGGGATTGAACGCCAGCGATCCGATGGTGACTTCGTTGGCATCGCGATGGTCTGATTGGGAGCCCAATATCGGCGCAAAAAGGCAGCTTTTCCTCGATGTCGCGAAAGATCCGGATTGCCGTCTGGTGGTTCAAAAGTGGCTGGCGGGCAAGGTTGAACTGGCGTCACGATACCTTCGAGAAGCTGGTTTGGTGGGATCGGAAACTTGCGGTCTGGTTGATTGCGGCTGGTCGGGTGCCTGGACTGATATTCTCTCGGACCTTGTCACCGCCCAGGGTGGCGCCGGGCCAGAGGTTTATTTCCTGGGCCGACGCCAGGCAAAGACCGCAGGCCGCAGTCCGACTTTCACGTTTCTTTTTGACCACCAATCGGGGACGGGCCTGGACCAGATTCCTGATTTCTTTCACATTGTGGTTGAATTCTTTCTGACCGCCAGCCATGGCCGAACGGTGGGATTTTCTGAACAGGCTGGCCAACTGGAGCCGGTCCTTGCCTCAACGGACTTGCAGGGTTTCACGCCTGAGCAATGGGCGACGTTTCGCACGGCGCTGCTTCGTTTTGCGGAACTCTATTCTTTGCAAGCTTCC
>JAQGPB010000506.1 GCA_028293265.1 Pedosphaera sp.
GATCAAGCCGACCGCCAAAGGCTATCGCCTGGTCGTGCGCAAACCCGTACGCACCGGCATCGACAATTTTGGCCGTAACATCGCTTATCCCGTCCGCTTGATTAACAACCTCCTCCAAGGCAAGTGGAGCGGAGCACGCCATGAATCGGATCGCTTTTTTTGCAATACGGTCGTGGGCGCCGCCGGATTCGTGGATGTCGCCTCCAAATGGAATATCCCCAAATCCGACGCCGATTTCGGCCAAACCCTTGGCCAATGGGGTTGGAATCCGCAATTTTATCTCATGCTGCCCCTGTACGGGCCGAGCAACGAGCGCGACGCCGTCGGCCTGGCCGCCGATACCGCCGCCAATCCGCTGACCTACGCGATTCCCAATCCTTTTGATTCGAGCGACGCGCTCTCGTATGTGAGTCCTTATACTTACGCTTCCTATGCGATCATGTACAACAATCTGACCGACACCGTGGATGATTACGTCCGCTTTGCCCAGACGGAACATGATCCTTACTCGGAAATTCAATACAGTTGGACCTTCGTGCGAAAAAACCGGGTCGCCGATTTTCAAGTAAAAGGCAAGCAGGACCCGGCGTCCCTGGAAACCCTCGAAACGGTTTTTTTCAAACCGCAAGATCCTGAATTTCCCAACCGGGGCAAGACTCGGTCGGTGTTCGATCCCGCCACGCGCCGGCAGGTGAAATTCACGGTCTGGCTCCAGCCGGCAAAGGCGGCGGTCGTTTATATCGTCCCCGGCCTGGGTTCCCATCGCCTCACCGAGACCGCTCTGGCGCTCGCCGAACTGGTTTACAACCAGGGCTTCTCCGTCGTCACCATCAGCAGCCCCTACAATTACGAGTTCATGCAGCAAGCCTCCACTGCCGCCATGCCCGCCTATACCCCGGTGGATGTGCATGATTTGCACATCGCCTTGACCAAAGTAGACCAGAAATTGGAAAAACTTTATCCCGGCCAGTTCGGGGACAAGGCCCTCCTGGGCTATTCCATGGGCGCATTTGAGGCCCTGTTTCTTGCGGGTTCAACCCAGGCAACGAATTTGATCCATTTTGACCGTTACGTCGCCATCAATTCTCCCGTCCGCCTCCTCTACGGCGTATCCAAGCTGGATGAATTTTACAACGCTCCTCTGGCCTGGCCCGCCGACGAGCGCGTCACGAAGATCGAGAACACCTTTCTAAAAGTCGCCGCCGTCACCAAGAACTCCCTCACGCCGAGCACCACGCTCCCTTTCGACGAAGTGGAATCGAAGTTCCTCATCGGCCTCCTGTTTCGCCTGAACCTGCGCGACATCATTTACACCAGCCAGGCGCGGCATAACCAGGGAATCCTTGCCCATCGCGTCACCAACTGGCGGCGGGAACCGGTCTATCATGAAATCATGCAATATTCCTACGAGGATTATTTTCAAAAATTTGTCATCCCCTATTATCAAAAGCGCGGCATTGATCTCACAGCGCCCGATGCTTTGGAAAAGGCCAGCGACTTGCGGACCTATGCCGACAGCCTCCGCGCGAACCCCAACATCCGGGTGATGGTCAACCGGAATGATTTCCTGCTTCCCCCCGAGGACCTCGACTGGTTGCAGGCCACCCTCCCGCCCGAACACCTGAAAATTTTCGAGAAAGGCGGCCACCTCGGAAACCTTTCCCACCCGGTCGTGCAACAAACGATTCTGGGAATGCTTGACGGCCTGCAGCCCACCCATCCGCAACCCAAAAAACCGACCAAATGACCCTGGGGTCATGCGGCATAGGCGCTAACTTGTTTGGATCGTGATGCGCAGGCCTTTGCGCGGCCGACATTTAAGGCAAACGCTCAAGCCGCCGAGCGCCTCTTCTCCCCCGTTCGTTCCTCACGGGGCGAGGGGATCGGAGCGCGCCGGGCGGACTTCTGTCGCTGGACGATTCGGGGCGTCCTCGGCTCAACAAGTTAGCGCTTATGGGGTAATGCGGCCCAAATCCCGGAGAGCGTCCGTCCCAGCCGCAGCCAGCCACAAATTTTTGAAATGCATCAGCAGATCGCTGTCTGGCGAACAGGACATTTTTGGAAATGCTCTAAATTCTTGCCTCCGCTCAGTTCCAAATTCGCTGGACATCCGGCCCCATCTTTGAGAAGATGTTCCCGCTTTGAAAGGAGCGCGACAGAGGACATCTCATGGTGCCCGCGAGAACTGGCCAATTTCCAGCCGGAATGAATCCCTTTTATCCAACCGCCTTCGCCAAAGCCATGCTGGCCAATGGAATAACTCCCCTCCCATTGCTCTGCCAATTTCCGCCCCTCACCGTCTGCCGCTGGTTGCGCCCTTTTGCGCCCGTTCACCCTCAATCACTTGCGTTGGCTCCGCCGCTTACCGTCGCTTGACGCCGCTTGGTCAATCCCACTCTCAACCTTCAACCATTTCGGGGCGGAGTTTCTCGCCAAATCAGACTAAATTTGCGTTTGCGCGCAAGTCCTTTCCTGTCTCACCCTCAACCCTCGACCATTTCGGCGCGGAGTTTCTCACCAAATCTGTACTCCCCCCGGCTTGGCTCAATTCCACCCGCCCACAACTCGGAACAACCCGGCTTAACCCGCCTTGACTCACATAATAAGTAAAAAAAGATTCTTTTCTCAAATGGTCAAAAGAAGCCATCCGCCCGCCCGCCAATGATCGTGGAACTTTTGTTATCGACGAAACCCGCCATGTATGCGATGGTCAATACTAACGTCATGGGTGCATCGCCTAATGTAGCTGAGGCCATTTGTAACGAACCGGCGATGCGTGTTCGCCCGCCAGGTGCGCCACGGAGGCGTTACCGTCGCGCGCTGGTTCTGTCCAGTCTGTCGGTGGTCGTGGCCTTTGGGCTGTTTGTGACGCATCTGGTGCTGGACCACAATTTTCATGTGGTTTCTCCCGGCCTCATTTATCGTTCCGCGCAATTGGATGCCGGCGGCTTGACCCAACTGGTGCAGGAACACGGCATCAAAAGCATTCTCAATCTCCGCGGCCCGAATGGAACCACCGATTGGTACAACGCGGAAACCAACACGGCGCACCTGCTGGGAGTGCGGCATATAGATTTCGAACTCTCCGCCAGCCGCGAGCTGAGCGATGATGAAATGGAACGGCTTCTGGCCGTCGTCGCCGACGCTCCCAAGCCGCTGTTGATCCACTGCAAAAGCGGCGCCGACCGCACCGGATTGGTGGGGGCGCTTTATCTTTACAGTGCCGAGGGAAAATCAGCCGAAGCAGCGGACCGCGAGCTGACGGTGTTCTGCGGGCACATTCCCTATTTATTCTGGCGCGACACCATCGCCATGGACCGCTCATTCTGGCGGTACGTCGCCGACCATGCCCAAACGGGAGCCGGGAAACTCAACCGCCCCTTGACGAAACAGGAAGCTTCCCCGTCGGCCGTCACCGCTCGTGTGAATAATTGATGCGGACGGGATTTCCGCTTGTCAGCGCGGCGGGCGGGATTTAGATTCAGCGTGTGTCGGTTGAAACGCCTCTTAATTTATTGATTCGGCGCGCGAGCGGAACCTATTGCCATGCTTGAGTTGATTCAGTTCCCTTGGAGTCCTTTCTGCATAGTCCAAAGTCGCATCCTGGAATTTGCCGGAGCACCATTCAAAATCATCAATGTCTCATCCACCGACAGTTCCCAGGTCTGGCGACTGACCCGCAAGCGTTATTACGCCGTCCCCGTTTTGAAAGACGGCCCACGGGTTCTTTTTGAAACCGGCAACGACACGCAGGTCATCGCGAAATATCTCGATTACAAACTGCGCCTCGGCCTGTTCCCGGCGGATCTCGAAGGCGTGCAATCCATCATCTGGCGCTGCATCGAAAATGAAATTGAGGAAATGTGCTTCAAGCTCAACGATGCTTATTGGCAGGAAAACGTCCCTCCTGCCGAGCAGTTGGCTTATCTGCGCCACAAGGAACGCAAATTCGGCCATGGTTGCCTGGACCAATGGCGACGCGACCAAAAAACGATGGTCGCGGAACTGACCCGCCGCCTGTTGCCTTTCGAGGAAATGCTCCTTGACAGGCCGTTTCTGCTCGGCGCCCGGCCCCACTTTGTTGATTTCGACCTCTACGGGATGCTCGGCAATTTCCTTTATTCAGGCCATTATCGTTTGCCCGCCTCCCATAACCGGCTCAAAAAATGGCATCGTCGCATCGCCCAGCTCCATTTGGAACACCCCACTCGTGAAAAACTACCTGCTTGACACCAATGTCCTCCTCCACGATCCCAACAGCATCCTCAGCTTTGATGAAAACAATGTCCTGATCCCTATTGAAGTCATCGAGGAGATTGATCATTTCAAGCGCGAATCCACGGAATTGGGCCAGAACGCCCGAACCGTTTCGCGCACGCTCGACGGTCTGCGCGGCCAGGGCAGTTTGAGCGAAGGTGTGAAGCTGGAAAACGGCGGCTGTCTCCGCATCATTTTCAAAAAGAAAGCGGACGATGGCAAAAACGGCCAGCTTATCCTCGGTGACAACACTGTGGACAACCGCATTGTCGCCTTGGCGCTCGGCGTCCAGAAAGGTCAGCCCAAAAACCGCACCATCCTGGTAAGCAAGGACATCAATCTCCGCATCAAGGCCGATGCCCTGGGCTTGCAGGCGGAAGATTATGAAACCGACCGAGTCCTCATCAAGGACCTCTACACCGGGATGATCGAAGTCACGATCAGCGCGGAAAAAATGGCGGCATTCCGGGCCAACGGCGAACTCGAACTGAATGGCGGCGTCCAATACTACGCGAACGAATACTGCACGCTCACCGAGGAGACCAATCCCAAGCGCACCGCCCTCACCAAGGTGGACGCCACGGGCAAAAAACTCGTGCCGATCATTGACAACCGCGAGGGAGTTTGGGGCATCAAGCCGCGCAATCGCGAACAGCACTTCGCCTTCGATGCTCTGCTCGATGACCGCGTCAAGCTGGTTACGCTCATGGGCAAGGCCGGCACCGGCAAGACCCTCATGGCCATGGCGGCTGGCCTCAAACGCACCGTGCTCGACCGCGAGTTCCGGCGTCTGGTAGTGGCGCGCCCAACCATCTCCATGGGCAAGGAACTTGGTTTTCTCCCCGGCTCGCTTGATGAAAAACTCGCACCATGGATGCAGCCAATTCACGACGCGCTGGAAATGTTGAGCGATTTGAACATGGGCCATGACCACCGCCGCAGCGCCGACTTGATGCGCTCCGGCAGCATTGTGGTCGAGGCCTTGAGTTATATCCGCGGCCGCAGCATCGCGCACCAGTTCATGGTCATTGACGAGGCGCAGAACCTTACGCCCCTCGAAGTCAAGACCATCATCACCCGCGTCGGCCATGGCACAAAAATCGTTTTCACCGGCGACCCGTACCAAATTGATAATCCGTACGTGGACTCCTCCTCGAACGGGTTCAATTACATCATCAGCAAATTCCGTGCGGAACCCGTGGCCGCGCACATTGAGCTCCAGAAAGGCGAACGCTCGGAACTCGCGGAACTCGCCGCGAATTTGCTTTGAGCCGCTTTGCATTTGCGAAATGCGATTGACGAGTTTTCGGATGGAGTGTCAGCAGACTCGTACATCGTGTATCGCAAATCGTAAATTCCCTTTGCACGCCCAATGACACCACATATAGTCAACTCGTGAGCGGTTTTTTGAGATTTGTCGGCATCATCAACGCGGCCATTTGGTTTGGCGCGGCCATTTTTTTCGCCCTGGGAATTCTGCCGGCCGTTTTCTCCCAGGAGATGCACCGTCTGTTCCGCGAAACCGATCCTTATTATTCCGGCGCCGTCGCGCAGTTGCTGTTCGGGCGTTTTTTTGCGCTGCAATGCATCTGTGGCGCAGTGGCCTTGCTTCACCTGCTGGCCGAAAAACTTTATCTGGGCCGCGCCTTGCCGAGGTTGGGGACCACGCTCGTCCTCGCGCTTTTCTGTTTCGGTTTGATCGGCAATTTCTGGCTGCTGCCCCACATGAAGGATCTTCGGCAGACCAGATACTTCGGCCAGACCCAGGAGCAGAAAGAGCACGCCCGCCGCTCTTTCGGCATCTGGCATGGCATTTCCGAGTTCGCCAATTTGTTCGTCATTGGCGGGTTGCTGGTAAATCTCGTCCGGGTCACCCGTCCAGCCGATCCGGGCCGGTACGGGACTTTTTACCAGATTCCGTAGTTGACAAAATTCGAATCTGGCGAAAGTTATCTTATGGTTTCGTCCGTTGTTTGGGCGGGCCGATATAAAAAAGATATGATTTCGAATGACCGTCCGTCTCCGTATGGCAATCGTTCTTACGGGTCGTCTTATCCGCCCAAGCCACCCGTTAATGAAGACACTCTGAAGACGGATAAAGTCCAGATTGAGCGCAAGACTTTTGTTTTCACGCTCAAGGAAAATCCTCGCGGCCGCTTTCTGCGCATTACGGAAGATGTCGGTGGACGCCGGGACACCATCATCATCCCCGCCCCCGGCTTGGAGGATTTCAAAAAGTTGCTGGACGAAATGGTGAAAGCCTCCGGAGAAACTCCTTCCAAGGAAGAAAAAGGGCAGGGCGAGTAAGGGCGGGGTCCAAGTGCCAAGCCGGGCTGCGGGGGTTGCAAGCGATTTCGCTTGCTTGCCGCTCGCGCACTGATTTCCAATGATCCCATGCGTGCGCTGCCCCATACCTCATCCTGTTTTGTTTGTGGCGAGTCGAATGCCAGCGGACTCAAAATTCGATTTGAAACCGATGGCACGGTTGTGCGCGCGAATTTCCTGCCCCGCCCCGAACATTTCGGCTTCCAACAAACCATCCATGGCGGCATCATCGCCACTTTGCTCGATGAAATCATGGTCTGGGCATGCGTAGTCCAAACGAAGCGCTTCGCCTATTGCGCCGAGTTGAATGTCCGTTTTATCAGCCCGTTGCGTCCGGGAGAGGAAGTATCGGCCAACGCCGAACTGGTGGTGAACCGCAAGAACAAACTCTTTGAGGCCAAGGGTGAATTGCGCGACGGTTCGGGCCGGTTGCTGGCCTCGGCGACCGGCAAATATCTGCCCATCAAGGAAGCTGAACTCTCCGCCATGCTCACGGATTTTGTCGGCGATACCAAGGGGTTGTTCGACGAGACGACTTGAGCGGCGGTCATTTCCTTCCCAGCCTCATTTTACATTCAACTGAATGTTGTTTGCTTCCAGCGTGGTGCCCTCGTCGAGCGACAGTTGGGCGATGGCGATGTTGTAATTGGCCAACGCCTGGACTTCATTGACGCGCGCGGTGGTGAGGTTGGAGATGAGTTGCAGCACGATGAAACTCGTGCTCTTGCCGTTTTCGAGCTTCTTGCGTTCCGCGTCGAGCGCTTCCTGGGCGTAAATCCGGGCGTCACGCGTGGCATATACCTGCTGCAACGCCGAGCGCAACTGACCGACATCGTTGTCCACCGCCACGACGATGGTTTGTTCGGTTTGTTTGAATTGCAGCAGCAATTGTTTCAAGGTTGCCTTGCCGGATTTGTATTGATTGCGCGCGGCATAATTTCCCCCCAGCGGAATGCTCACAGATGCACCGTAAGTGTAGCTGGAGTTATTTCTCGCGATGAGGTCATCAAAACTGTCGCCCAGGAAGGTTCGATTCGCATTTTTTCCATAACTGCCGTTCACATCCAGTTCGGGAAAAATCTGGTTGAAATCAAATTTTAGCGTCACGTTTTGCGCCTCGATTCTCAGTCTGGCCTCGACCAGATCCGGGCGCTGTGCCACTGCGCGACGCCAGCTTTCCTGCAAGTTCAACTCCTGCGGCACCGCGACCATTGGCTCGGACGGAAGCACCGTCACGCCCGCCCATTCGGCATAGTTGTCGGTCAACAGGTTTTTGAGCGTATTTTCCTGGACGATAAGTTGCTGCTCGGCCAGATGCATTGCCGCCAAGCTTGCGGCCGCCTGGGATTCGGATTGCTTTTCGTCCAAAGGCGCCAGCGCGCCGACTTCCACGCGCTTAAGGTTCTCCGCCACGAGTTGCTGCGCCAGTTTGTACGCGGTCGCATTCGCCTCCACATTGCCGCGGGCAAACGAGAGGTTGTAATAGGCCGATTTGACGGAGGTCACGGAAGTCATGATCTGCAATCGGAGCGCCGACTCGGATTCTTTGAGGGTGGCCTTGTTGAGTTGGATTTGCAGGCGGGTGCTATCGATCCAGAAATTTTTCAGCAACGGCTGGCTCAGCGTTATGGTTGCGTCGCTGACCCAGGAAGCGGAGGGGAGCAAAGTCCCGCTTTGCCGATCCGCTAGCCCTTTCAATTCATAGGTCAGGCCGGTGGGGAGAACACCCTTGATATCAGGAGTGTAAGTTTCATCTGTTGAAATATGGCTGGCGGTCGGCAGGCCGGTCGTTGGATCAATCGAGCCACCAGCATTGTTTCTGTAGCTTTTAAGCGCGCTAAAACTGAAAAGCGGTTCGTAAGCTCCGTAAGTGATATTCAACGCAAATT
>JAQGPB010000471.1 GCA_028293265.1 Pedosphaera sp.
GCCTCTTTTGTGGCTATTAATGGGGAATATGCCAAAGATAATAACAAAGTGTACTGGGACACTGAAATCATCCAAAGGGCGGATCCAAACACTTTTGTCTATTTAGGCAATCTCTACGCAAAAGATAAATACAAAGTATTTTGGAGAGAACGAGAAATAAAAGGTGCCGATCCTAACAGCTTTCAAATCATTGACGGCCCTAACTTGTGGAGCAGAGACCGCAAAGATTTCTATTTTGGAGAACGTCCTGTTGCTGTCATGGATTTGGCTTCCTTCAAAATAATCAAAAATAATTGGGCGCGAGATAAAACGGCTTATTATGCCGTTCCACAGTTTGCAACCATTGTAAAAATGGATTGTGATTATCCTTCCATGAGAATTTTAAGTGAAGAATATGCGTTGGATAAGAATCGCGCCTATTACGAAGGCATCCCAATTGAGGGTGCTGATGTAAAATCATTCCATGTGACAGGCACGATCACCGCAAAGGACAAGTTCCAAAAATATCGGGGCAAGTCTGTAGATTGGTTAAAATAAGAATGTCCGGCTCGCAAAAAAAATCATTGGCTGACTTGCTCAAAGCCACCTCGCGCTCGTTTTACACGACCTTGCGCGTGCTGCCGCGTTCGATTGGGCCGCAGATTGGCCTGGCGTATTTGCTGGCGCGCATGACGGATACCATCGCGGACACGGAAATTGTTCCGGTGGAGCAACGGTTGCTGGCGTTGCAACAGTTGCGCGAAAGAATTTTGGGGATGCATCGCCAGCGGCTGGAATTTGGCGAGCTGGCGCAACGGCAGGGTTCGCCGGCGGAACGGATTTTGTTGGAACGCTGCGAGGAGGCGCTCGCCGTGCTCGAACAATTCAATGCCGCCGACCAGCAACGCATCCAGGACGTGCTCAAAATCATCACGAGCGGACAGGAACTGGACCTGCGGCGCTTTGCGGGTACGTCGGTGGAGAATATCATCGCGCTGCCGACTGGCCGCGAACTGGATGATTATACTTATCGCGTGGCGGGTTGCGTGGGGGAATTTTGGACGAAGATGTGCCGGACGCACCTTTTTCATCGCGCGGCGCTGGATGACCAGCAATTGCTGGCGGATGGAGTGCGGTTCGGGAAGGGGCTGCAATTGGTGAACATCCTCCGCGACCTGCCGGCGGACTTGCGGCAGGGGCGCTGTTATTTGCCGGCGGATGAATTATCGGCGGCGGGACTCGCGCCCAAGGATTTGCTGGACCCGGCAAACGAGCCGAAATTGCGTCCGGTTTATGACCGTTACCTGGCCATGGCGGAAGGCCATCTGGCGGCAGGCTGGGCCTATACGAATGCCCTGCCCTGGCGCTGCGTCCGGGTGCGGCTGGCCTGCGCGTGGCCGGTTTTGATCGGGACCGAAACGCTGGAAAAGCTTCACACCGGGAATGTGCTCAACCCCGCGGAACGCATTAAAATCAGCCGTTCCAGTGTGAAAAGCCTGATATTTCGATCCGTGCTCTGCTATCCTTGGCCCCCGGCTTGGCGGCGGCTTTTCCCCGTCCATCCGGCGTCTTGAAAGATGAGCGGAAAGCTGTTGCGTTACGAAGCGATTTTCAGTAAGAATAAAGCTCATGCACTTCCAGAAGTTGTACGCAGTGATTTGTGTGGCGGCCCTCGTTGGCGCCATTTCCTTAAACGTCCAAGGTGCCGATTCCGACGCCCAAGCCAAGGCGCGCGAGCTTTTGCGCCAGAAGCTGGCGGAATTGGATGGAAAATCAGGTGCTAATGCCGCAATCCCGGCTCCTGTCGCGCCGACTCCACCGCCTCCCGTGATCCTGGTGCAACCGGTCCCGGTCAACCCGGCGCCAGCGGTGACCGCCGCACCCGTATCGGGAAAACTGAGTCCGGAAGACATTGAAAAAGCGCGCGAAGCCATGCGCCAGAAGATGGCCGAGCTAAATGGGCAGCCAGTGGTCAAAGGCGGCAATTCGCTTCCCGCCCAACCGATCCAACCGATCCAGCCGGTCCCGATCAACCCGGAGCCAGCGGTGACCGCCGCACCGGCGCCGGGCAGATTGAGTCCCGAAGAAGTGGAAAAAGCGCGCGAAGCATTGCGTCAGAAGATGGCTGAACTTAATGGAACACCCGGCCAATCCACGATACCCGACGCCGTGGCCCCGAAAGTCGGAGTCAAGGAATTTCAAGATACCGGCAAATTGCCGCCTGCCGCCGTCGTGGTCGAGCCCGATGCCGTCCGCAGGAGCAATCGTTTGACGCCGGAGCAGGCAGAGCAAGCGCGCGAAGCCGTGCGGCTGGAAAAGGCCAAGCTTGATGCGAACGACCAAGCCCTGGCCGAGACCGCCGCCAAACAAAAAGCCGAAGCCGCCCTGGTCGCGCAGCAAAAGGCCGGAGCAACGGCCGTTGCCGTAGCCAAACCAACAGCGGTCCCCGCCGAAGCGGCTAATCCGGCTCTCAGTTCGAAGGAACAAAAACTTCAGGATCTGTTGCAACAATACAAGGCGGACAAGATCACCCCTGCCGAATATCATCAACGCCGGGCGCAGATCATTTCTGAATAGTCGGCAGCGGTAAAAGCTTCATCAAAGCCTGGGCGAAGTCCCACGCTCGAGATTTCCAATTCGAGTTTGGGTCTTGAACAACTGTGGGAGTCATTGCTTAGACATCTGGAGCTTTTTCCCGCAAAACTTGAACTTAAACTTTGAACCGCTCTTTGCGGTTTGGCATAGTCGCGCGATGCATTATTTTAGCTACGTCGGGAATAAACTTTACTGTGAAAGCGCTTCGGTGGAATCACTGGTCCGCAAATACGGGACGCCGCTCTACATCTATTCGCAGCGCACGCTGACCGAGCATTATCAGAAACTTGACCGCGCGCTGGCCCCGGTGGACCACCTGATCTGCTACGCCATGAAGTCCAACTCCAACCAGGCCGTGCTCCGCACGCTGGCGGATTTGGGCGGCGGTTTCGACATCGTGAGCGAGGGCGAGTTGCGCCGCGCCATGGCCGCCGGCGCGGAACCGGGCAAATGCGTTTTCGCCGGCGTTGGCAAGACGGACGCGGAGATTGAATTCGCGCTCCGCCAGGGCGTTTATTCCTTCAATGCCGAAAGCGAGCCGGAACTGGCGCGCATCAACCGGATTGCCGCGCGCCTGAAAAAAATCGCGCCGGTTTCCGTGCGTGTAAATCCGAATGTGGACGCCCACACACATGCCAAGATCACGACGGGCACTTACGAAAACAAGTTCGGCATCGCGTTTGAAAAAATCGAGGACACTTATGCGCGTGCGTTGAAGCTGAAAAATCTGCGCTTGCGCGGCCTGCAGATGCACATCGGCTCGCAATTGACCTCGGTGGAACCTTTTGAGGAAGCCGTGCGGAAGGTGCTGCCGTTGGTGCAGCGGCTCAAAGACCGTTATAAGCTGGAATTCCTGAGCATCGGCGGCGGGCTGGGCATTGTCTATGAACCCGCGCTGGAGAGCGGCTCGGATGCCTGGTGGCGCACGGCCAAGGCGCGCAGCATTCTTACGCCGGCCATTTATGCCGAGCGCCTGATGCCGCTTTTGAAGCCTCTTGGCCTGCGGATTTTGATGGAGCCGGGCCGGTTCATTTCCGGCAATGCCGGCATCCTCGTGACGCGCGTCGAATACGTGAAGCAAACGGGCAAGAAAAATTTCCTCATCGTGGACGCCGCGATGAACGACCTGATCCGCCCCGCCTTTTATGAGGCGTATCACGAAATCGTTCCGGTGCATCGCCGCAATGGCAAACTGATCAGCTCGGATGTGGTGGGGCCGATTTGTGAGTCCGGCGATTATTTTGCCAAGGACCGGCCGCTGCCCAAAGTGGGCGAAGGTGATTACCTGGCGCTGTTGAGCGCCGGCGCGTACGGATTTGTGATGGCCTCCAATTACAACACGCGCAGCCTGGCGGCGGAGGTGCTGGTGAACGGCAGCCGGTCCGCAGTCGTGCGCGAACGCCAGCCCGTGAAAGAAATCTGGGCCGGCGAAAAAACGGCGCCGTGGCAGAAGTGAATGGCAACGCGCTGCACGATCTTATTGTGAGTTTCGGCGAGAAACTCTGGGATTTGCCGCGCATTGGCCGAAATTCACTTTTTTCACAGGGAGGCGGGCGAATGCGGGCGGAGGCGGGCGGAGGCGTTGGTTGGCTTGATTTTAAAGGGTGAAATGACTATTTGGCGGGGAATTGCACGGCCAATCCCTCGTCCAAACCCCGTCAGCCCCATTTCAAAGAGCGCGTGCCTCCCGTCGCTCAACGACTCACGGTGAGAGTTTAGCACAGGGATTGGCGGGGGCAAGTTTTTTCGGATGATGCGGGGGAATGGGCGCATCTGAAATGGCGCTTCTGGGCAGTACCATCACCATTCTGTAGCCGCACGGTCGGTCATGGTCCGCAAAACGCAGGGACCCCTTTGCCCGAAAGCGTAGCGCAGAGTTCCACTCTGCTGTATCGCCGGCTTGCAGCCGGCAGGACGGACGACAGGAGGAGGCGCGGAGAAGTTTCCCAGCCCCCGCATATCGCCGCCTTGGCAGATTGAAAATCTGCGATACAGCAGAGTGCAACTCTGCGCTACGCCTTCGGCTCTTCAGAGTGGTACCGGCCAGAGGTACACCATCTGAAATTCAACTGACATTGGTTCTTTACAGGCCCCTGTGAATTCCCTAAACCAGAACCGGTGCAGCGCCCGGGACAAATACTCAATGAAACCAACCTCAGACTCACAAATCCTATATGAATAACACCAGCAATGCCGCCGGCTTCGGCATAATTCCACAAACCAAACCCTAAACACACATGTGCTGCTTCACCCGTCCGGTTCAATCAGTGAACGCCACCAAAATCTTTGCGCGCGCGGACCAGGGCGAGCGCCAGTTTCTGGTTTACAGCATGAAAGTCGAATCCAAGGAAGACCTGGCTATGGTGCTGCCGCTGCCTGTCAAGCCCGGCTCCGGCGAAAAAGCCGTTACCTTCATCAGCCTCAAGGATTATCCCGATTTCTTTGATGATTTGGAAAAAGGATTTCCCGCTATCGCTTACGGCCACGGCGACGAGGTGATGGCTCTGGCCGCATTAGCGCCACTCGCCGTCGTTCAAGTGGGAAACTTCGAGGCCTCCTTCGTCCCCACCGTGAAAGATTTTGCGCGGCTCGATGCTCGTTTCCGCCTGCCCGAAGGGGCGTGGAAAAAACTGCCGTCCTATCGGGATTACGGTTTCGCCGTTTTCAAGTTGAAGCCGGGCTTGCAGAATATTCATCCAATGGCCTTTTCTTTTCCCCGGCGCGATCTGCACACGCTCTTCTTTCCCACCGTTCACATCCACGATGGCGAGGTGCATCCAAAGGCCGAATTCGACCACGTCCTTTATTCTCAGCCGAAGGAAGGCGAGCCTTTGAAGTTCGGCGGCCCGCTCCACTGGCAGGAATCACCGAGCCACGCCCGGAGCTTCATGAAAATGGCCAAGACCCAAGGGTTGATCGAACCGGACCAGCATTGCTATAAGACCGCCATGAACGGCGACCTGCCTAATCGCGATACGTTTGTTCTTTTGGAATCGTGAAGCTATCGCTCCTTGGAGAAATACCGTCCTCATCGGATGCTGGTGATCGTGGCGAAAAAGCGGCAGAGGACTGCCGCACTCCAAGACGCTTCGCGACTTCCCGCACTGCCGAACCTCGGCCAGGTATTGGAGTGCGCCAGTCCGCTGGCGCTTTTCCCGTGCGCCGCGTCAATACCAACTGCAGCGCAATGACTTAAACCATGAAACCAATCCTCCTCCTTTTACTCGCCTTTATCCTCCAATCATCACCCCTCCGCGCCGCGGATTTCGACATCCGCCTCGAAGCCGAGTTTCATAAAATTGTTCCCGCCGATGCCACTCTAAAAAAACTTGCTGGCGGCATGAAATTTTTGGAGGGGCCGGTGTGGGTTTCGCGCGATGGCGGATGGCTGCTTTTTAGCAATATTCCCGATGAGCAATTGAAGCGCTGGAGCGAATCGGGCGGGCTCGGCACCTTTCGCGAGCACAGCAACGAAGCCAATGGCAACTGCCTCGACCGCCAGGGACGCATCATTTCCTGCGAAGGTTTGGCGCGCCGCGTGACGCGCACGGAAAAGGATGGGAGCATCATCGTTCTGGCGGAAGATTACGAAGGCAAGAAATTCAATTCGCCCAATGACGTGGTGGTCAAATCCGACAATACCATCTGGTTCAGCGACCCGGATTACGCGCTGCGCGACAAACCGCGCGAAGTCGAGGGTTTGTATGTTTACCGGCTTGATCCCAAGACGAAAAAGCTGACGCCGGTCGTGAAGGATTGTGATCATCCCAACGGACTTTGTTTTTCGCCGGACGAAAAGCGGCTTTACGTGGCGGACTCGGGCAAGCCGCATCTCATCCGTGCCTATGATGTGCAAAAAGACGGCACACTCGGTTTCGGGTGGCAATTTTGCGTGATAGATAAAGGCGTGCCGGACGGCATTCGTTGCGACGCAGATGGTCGGGTTTTTTCCAGTGCCGGCGACGGGGTGCAAATCTTCAGTCCGTCGGGTGAATTGATCGGCAAAATTCTTGTCCCCGAAGCGCCTGCCAATCTGGCGTTTGGCGGCGAGGACCGGAGGACACTTTACATCACCGCGCGGACATCGCTTTACTCGATTCCGCTTTCGGTCAAAGGCGCGAAGTGAGAGGGGTGCAGTTTGACACCGTTTCTAGCGAGGCAGGGACAGGCGACTGGAAAGTCGCCTGAACCCGCACACTGGAAAGTGTGCGCTACGGTAACGCAGGCTTTCCAGCCTGCGGGTTCTGGGGACTTTCCAGTCCCCAGATGAGAACAGAGTCCAGGGCGTGTTGCCCAAATCGAAAAAGATGAAAAAGAGCTCGTGGCTGGGCAAAAGGCCTTCGTAAATGCGTTGATTATCGTATATTTTCACGTTGCTGCGGGTCACAGACCCGCGCTCCGGGGATTG
>JAQGPB010000475.1 GCA_028293265.1 Pedosphaera sp.
GAATCCCCGCCAGCCGCGCCGCCTCCGCATCCGACCCGACCGCGTAAACCAGCCGCCCCGCGACGAGGTTGTGCATGGCGATCACCATCATAAGCAGCAATACGAACGCGATGCCAATAATCGCCCATTGCCCCGCCGTCTGGCTGAGGCCGAACCATTGGACGTTGTCCGGCAGATTCACGAACTCGCCCTGGCGTTTCCAGCGCAAACCCTCGCGCAACGTGACCATCGTAGCCAGCGTCACGACTATAGACGGCAGCCGCAATCCCGCGATCAGCACGCCGTTGATCAATCCCATCACCGCGCCGATGGCAATGGACGCAGGCAGCACCAGCACGAGCGGCCATTTCATTGCCGCGAGCAATCCCGCGCAGACGCTGCATAAGGCGAATTGCGAACCAACCGAAATGTCAATTTGCCGGCAGATGATCACCAGCGCCATCCCGCAGGCGACGATGAGGGTCGGCGCTTCGCGCGCAAGCAGCGAGAGGAGCGGTTGCGGTTGAAAAAAAGAAGGCGCGGCAAACGCCAGGCCAAGCAACAGCAACCCCAGCATTGCTGCGACGGACAGTTCGCGGAAGTGGCGTTTTAGAACAGGACTCCGTCGCGTATTTTGTTCGCTCATGTTGGGGATTTCGCGTGCTCACGCACGCTTGCTCAAAACTTCCCTTTCATAACGCTTCACATCTGTCAGCCAATTCTCCCCCACCGGCGCGCTTTGTTGCTCGCAATAAAAATTCCAGACCGCGCCGAATGGCAGCGTCTTGATTTCCTCCTGGAGCGCAAGCCGGGAAGTAAAATCACCTTCATTCTCGAATTGGCGCAAGCGTTCGTTCGGTTCCAGCAAGGCAATGCACAACGCCTTGAGCAGGCAGCGGGTGCCGATGATCCAGGCCGCGACGCGGTTGATGCTCGCATCAAAATAATCCAGGCCGATATGAACGCGCTCCAGATACCGCCCGCGAACCAATTCCTGCGCGATGGCCTGCAATTCGTTGCTCAAGATCACCACGTGATCGCTGTCCCAGCGCACTCCCCGGCTGACGTGCAGCAGAATTTCATCCAGCCACATCAACACCGCCGAGAGTTTGTCGGAAACCGTTTCAGTGGGATGAAAATGCCCTGTATCGAGACAGAGCAGCTTCTGATGCTTGATGGCGTAACCCAGATAAAATTCGTGCGAGCCAACCACGTAGCTTTCCGAGCCGATGCCGAATAATTTTGACTCCACGGCATCGCGACTGAATCGTGGATTGATCGGTTCGGCGAATACCGCGTCAAGGGATTCGACGAGGCGTTCGCGCGGACCTTTGCGGTCGGCGGGCACATCCTTGTAGCCATCGGGAATCCAAAGATTCGTCACGCAAGGCTGGCCAAGCGCCTTCCCGATGGCTGCACCAATCTCGCGGCAGGCAATCCCATGTTCAATCCAAAATTTGCGAATCGCCCGGTCACGATGGGCCAGCGTGAAACCACTCGCAGCCTTGGGATGCGAAAAGAAAGTGGGGTTGAAATCCATGCCTAGACGGTTCGTTTTCGCCCAGCCAATCCAATTCTTGAAATGCGAAGGATCGAGTTCGTTGCGGTCCACTTTGCGTCCGCCGGTCTCAGCGTAAGAGGCGTGCAGATTCAGGCGATGGCGTCCGGGAATCAGTGCGAGCGCCTGTTCTAGATCGGCGCGCAGTTCGTCAGGCGTGCGCGCCTTGCCAGGGTAGTTGCCGGTCACCGCCAGCCCGCCGCCCAGTTCCGTCCCGGAGTTTTCAAAGCCGCCCACGTCGTCGCCCTGCCAGCAATGCAGCGAGATGGAAATCGCAGCGAGTTGCTTGAGGGCGCGGCCCGCGTCCACGCCCAGTTCCGCGTAACGCTCACCGGCCAGGGTGAAACTTCGTTCCAAATTTCGGTTCGTTTTTGGCATAAGGATTTCCGGCATTCTGAACCGCCGGGAGAATTTGTGGCAAGGAAATGTTCGTTGAACGAGCCGGGGTTGTTGGTTAGCCTGCAGGCGGACTACTAATTATGGTCATCAAAACGCAACCGGCAAAAGACGCCGACCATGGTCTGCATACCTATATCCCGCCCGAAACGCGGATGCGTGAGTTCACCCCGCGCGCGCTGATTCTCGGCACCCTCCTCGGCGTGGTGTTCGGCGCCTCCTCGCTTTACCTCGTCCTCAAGGTCGGCATCACCGTGAGCGCGTCCATCCCCGTCGCAGTCATTTCGCTGGCGCTCTTCCGGCTCTGGTCGAAAATGGGCGGACGCGACGCCACCATTCTCGAAAACAACATCGTCCAAACCGCCGGTTCGGCGGGCGAATCCATCGCGTTCGGCCTGGGAGTCACGATGCCGGCGATCATGATTCTCGGCTTCGACCTCGAAATCACGCGCGTCATGCTGGTGGCGCTGCTGGGCGGGTTGCTGGGCATTTTGATGATGATACCCCTGCGGCGCGCGCTCATCGTGCAGCAACACGGCCAGTTGAAATACCCCGAGGGCACCGCCTGCGCCGAACTGCTCAAGGCCGGCGCAAACGACGAATCCCGCGCCATGGCCTCCGAAGCCGCCCAGCTCCATGCCGGCGCGATGAACCGCGCGCGCGGCGAACGTGGGCCGAGTGCGGCAACCATCTTCACCGGTTTCGGTTTGGGCCTTCTCTACAAAACCGCCATGTCCGCATTCAAGCTGTGGAAGGACACCCCGGAAAAAATCTTCGGCGCACCGCTGAAGGGCGGCTCAATTTCCGCCGAAATTTCGCCGGAGCTGCTTGGCGTCGGTTACGTAATCGGGCCGCGCATCGCTTCCATCATGATGGGCGGCGGCGTCTTGTCCTATCTCGTGCTGATACCGATGATCAAGTTTTTTGGCGATGCTGTCGCCGGGGCCCTTGCGCCTGGCAAGATTCCGATTAGCGGCATGGAACCAGGCCAGATTCGCAGCACTTATATTCTTTATATCGGCGCGGGTGCGGTCGCGGCGGGTGGCATCATCAGTTTGTTGCGGTCAGGACCGCTTATTTTGCGCGGCATCCGCGCAGGGCTGTCGGATTTTGGGGCGGCGGCAAAAGACATGGGCCAAAACGTCTTGCGCACCGAGCAGGATCTTTCGATGAAATTCGTCGCTGGAGGTGTTGTCGTTTTAATCCTCGCCATTCTCCTCGCACCGACGCTGCACATGAACATTTTGGGAGCAATTCTCATCGTGGTGTTCGGCTTCCTGTTCGTTACCGTGTCATCGCGGTTGACCGGCGAGATCGGTTCTTCCTCGAATCCAATTTCCGGCATGACCGTGGCGACGCTTTTGTTGACTTGCCTCATCTTCCTCATTATCGGCTGGACCGGACCTTCCTATTATGTCACCGCGTTGTCGGTGGGGGGAATTGTCTGCATCGCGGCCTCGAACGGCGGCTCAACCTCGCAGGATTTGAAGACCGGCTTCTTGCTCGGGGCAACACCACGCTACCAGCAGATTGCAATTTTGATCGGCGCGGCGGCTTCGGCATTGGCTTTGGGGCCGATTCTGCTCGCGGTGAACAATGCCAAGACGGTTTACGTGCCGGCAGCACAGGTTGCGCCGGGATTGCATGCCCCGGCCGATGCGAAACTCGACGGCTCGGAAAAGCTCTCCGGCCCGCAAGCCGCCAATGATTCCAAAGCTTATCGCATTTGGCAAAAAAGCGACGACGCCGGCGGGCGCTCTGGAAAATATCTCGTGGATGAAACCGGTGCGGCGGTCTATCTGGTGGACCCAGGCATCAACGGCGATTTTGAGCAGCGGCCCGACGGTTCAAAAGTAAAAAAATTCACCGCCCCCAAAGCCGTGTTGATGTCTTATATCATCAAGGGAATCTTGGACAAGAAACTGCCGTGGGCATTGGTGCTCCTCGGAGTAATGATTTCAATTGTGCTGGAGTTATCCGGCATTCCGTCGCTGGCCTTTGCCGTGGGAGTCTATCTGCCGATTTCGTCCTCTGCTCCGGTATTCGTGGGAGGGTTGGTGCGCTGGTTGGTGGACCGGCGGTTGCGGTATAAACTGCGCGAACACGAGCTCAGCGAAGAGCAACTCTCGGCGGAAAGCGACAAAAGCCCCGGCGTCTTGTTGGCCAGCGGATATATCGCTGGCGGCGCAATCGCGGGAATCATCTTGGCAATCATGATGGCTCCGCTTGAGAATTTGGACAGCAAACTCTCGAAATGGGCCGAGGCGCACAATCCTTTCTATGCCGGCCCGAACGCCGACTGGCTTGCGTTGATTCCGTTCGTGATGTTGACGGGATTTCTATACCTCGTGGGGCGGGAGTTTTTCTTGGCGAAGAAGCAATGAGGCAACAAATCTGCGGCGGATTTTATACAAATAAAAACACCGCCAGATTGCATGCAACCTGACGGCGTTTGTGGGGCGGGGCTGAACTTAATTATTCTGATTTGGCGGAGGCGGGCGCTGGCCGTCGTCGGGTCCGTTGCCGTCAGGGTGCGGTGGACGTGGCCCCATGACTTCGTCCATCGTCAATTGGCCGTCGCCGTTTTTGTCCAGCTTTGTTAGAGCAGCGACTGCGTTCGCAATCTCGTCGGCTGAGATGATGCCGTCGCCGTTCGTATCTAATGCGGCCACGATGGGCGGAACTGGACGTTGATGCCCGCCGCCGTTGCCTTGGCCTCGCGGCGGATGGGGCGGCAGGTATTCGTCCTTGGTCAACTGACCGTCGCCGTTTTTGTCGAGCGTCTTCAGGGCGGCGACTGCGTTTGCGATTTCGTCGGCAGAGATGATGCCGTCGTGGTTCGCGTCCAGCGCCAAGATGATGGGCATAGGCGGGAGACGATGCCTGCGTCCCGGTCCGCCACCGGGAGGCCCGCCATTCTCGCCGGACGGCGGCGGGCCCTGGTCGGCCGGGCCGTCATTTTGATTTTGGGCGAGCAGGGTGCAGGCTGGCAGGGCCAAGGCCAGCACAAGAGTCATGATCGGTTTTGCTTTCATTCGAGTTCTTTCTATTTTGCCGGTTTCGCGTTGCCACAGTGTTTTGCGGTAATCGCCAACCAAGCGTTACGTGAATAATAGACTGCGGCGATGTTAAGATTCTATTTGGCTTGGGCGGGCAAATTGTAAAGGTAGTGTAAAAGTGGCGGCTTTTTTCCGGGAATTGAGTATTCTCAAGCTGATTCACGGGCCTGACAAGGTTTCCGCGTTCATGACGATGACCAATCAAATGCAACCCAACAGCCCGGCCAGCGCGGCGCAAGGCCGCACCCGCGTCCTGATCATTGATGACGACCGGAAGCTGTGCCGTTTGATCAAGGATTACCTCACGGCGATGGGCTACGAAATTGAACTGGCACATACCGGGCCTGACGGTTTGGAAAAAGCGCTGGGCCAGAATTTCAACGCCGTGATTCTTGATTTGATGCTGCCGGGGATGGACGGTTTCGAGGTCTTGAAAAAATTGCGGCACACTTCGGATGTGCCGGTGCTGATGCTGACCGGGCGCGGCGAGGAACCAGATCGAATTGTGGGCTTGGAGCTGGGTGCGGATGATTATCTGCCCAAAACATTTTCAACGCGGGAACTGCTGGCGCGGTTGCGGGCCGTAACGCGCCGCGCAGTGCGCAAGCCGACGGGCACTGAGGAAATGATGGAGGAGATCATCGTGGGGCCGCTTCGGGTCCGCCCGGCCTCCCGCGTGGCGGTGTTGGACAACCAGCCATTGACGCTCACACCCGTTGAGTTCGATCTGCTCGCCTGCCTGGCGCAGGCGAAGGGCCGCGTCAAAACGCGCGAGCAATTGCTCGATTCCATCAGCGACCGGAATTTCGACGTGTTCGACCGCTCGATTGACGTGCATATTTCCGCCCTGCGCAAAAAACTGGGCGACGATCCAAAAAATCCGCGTTTCATCAAAACCCTCCGTGTCGCGGGCTATCTGCTGATTGATCCTGAGAACGAGTTTTAAGCCATGAAGATAAGATTTCCACTTTATGCAAAAATTTTGTTCTGGTTTTTTCTGAACGTGGTTTTTCTTTGCGCGGTCTTTTTGGTCGCGGCGCGCGGGCAATTTCATTTCGGATTGGACACGCTCATTTCCGGTCCGGCGGGAGATCGTTTGCAAACCGTGACGCAAGTGATCACGGAGGAATTGCGCGACCGGCCGCAGCAGGAATGGAACGGCGTATTGCAGCGATTCAGTGACGCATATCATGTCCAGTTTTATTTGTTTCACAACGAGGACATGCTTGCGGGCACGCCGGTGGAACTACCATCCGAAGTTCGCGCCCGGATGATGGAACGCCGGGGCATGAATCCCACGCCGCATCCGGAAATGGGACGTCCCACAGAAGGATTCGGCCCGCCGCCACGAGAGGGCGTTCGCGGCCCGGGCCAGATGGGCAGACCCCTCCAAAAATTAATGGTGCATACCAGTTCGCCGAGCCGCTATTGGGTGATTGAACGACTGCTGATGCCCGGCCCGGAACAGCCGCCCAGGCCGATGCCAGTGATGCTGCTCGCGGCATCGGAGAGTTTGAGCGCCGGCGGGCTCTTCTTTGATCTGACCTCATGGGCGGTGGCAGGCGTCGCCGTTGTGCTGGTGTCAGTGCTGTTCTGGTTTCCGCTGGTGAGGGGCATCACGCGGTCCATCTCGCGCATGACGCGGGCGACGGAACAGATTGCCGAAGGGCGTTTCGAGGTGCGAACGCAAGTTCGCCGACAGGATGAACTCGGTTCATTGAGCGAAGCCATCAATCGCATGGCGGAACGCTTGTCGGGATTCGTCGCCGGGCAGAAAAGATTCCTCGGAGACATCGCGCATGAACTATGTTCGCCGATTGCTCGCATTCAAGTGGCGCTGGGCATACTCGAACAACGTGCCGACGAGAAACAAAAGGAGTATCTCGCCGATTTGCGCGAGGAAGTGGAGCAGATGTCCAACCTGGTCAACGAGCTGCTTTCGTTTTCCAAAGCATCACTTGGGGCTGCGAAAGTCAAGTTACAGCCGGTGCCGGTGCGAGCATTGGTGGAAAAGGCCGCGGGCCGCGAATGCGGCAATGGCAGGGAGGGCATGGAAATGAAAATTGAAGTGGCGGAGGACGTTGGCGTGCTGGCTGATCCGGAACTGCTCCTGCGAGCCGTGGGAAACATTTTGCGCAACGCGCTGCATCACGCTGGACAGGCTGGGCCGGTGACGATTTCGGCCGCCCAAACTGGCGGGCACGTGGAGATCATCATTGAGGATTGCGGCCCCGGCATTCCCAAGGAGGCGATTGCGCGCGTGTTCGATCCGTTTTACCGCGTGGATGCGTCGCGGGCGCGGGAAACCGGCGGGGTGGGACTGGGACTTTCGATAGTGAAGACCTGTATTGAATCGTGCGGGGGGACCGTGCGTTGTGAAAACCGCGAGCCTCGCGGTTTGCGGGTAATTATGAGATTGGCTGGGGCAAGCCAGAGTCTCTAATCGTTTAACATTTCCTCGACGGCCTTCAACGAGAGATGCATGTCCCAAAGAAAGAGAAGCAATGAAGCAATCAACGATACGAGACTTAAGGCGAAGAGAAGCAGCACAATTGACTGTGCTTGGGTGTCGAGCGCGGCAATGGCAAAAATCAGCATCACCATCATGCTGACCAGAAGCATGCAGAGCAATGCGGCGCTGATGGCCAGCCGCAGAATGCGGGCGCGTCGCAGCAAAATATTGATTTGCCGTGTCACCATCGCGTCCGGTGTTTCTTTTTCATCCCGGGTGAGCACCAGCTTGCGCAGACGGTCGGTGACGATGCTGAAGCGGTTGGTTTGAGAGAGCAGCACCAACCCTACGCCGGAAATCAGCGCCACCGGCGAAATGGACGCCTGCAAAACCCGGGTCAACCCTTCAAGATTTTCGATATGCATTGGAATCAAACAACATCTTTCACCAGTCCAATCTTGGAAGAAGTTCGCACTGGGCCGGTATCATGTTAGATTGACACAGTTTGTTCAATCCCAAGGTCTGGGGCTCAAACCCTCCATGCCGAAACGTCTTTACATCCGCGTGCGAGCCGTCGAAAAATCGAGCATGCGGAACAAGAGTTGGATGTTTGCAGCCGCCTGGTGCTGCTGGTTCGCCGCCGCCTTCGCCGGAAATTCGGCGGAGGGCGGGGCGCGGTTCCGCGTGGATGTCTGGCGGACGGGAATTGGGTTGCTGCCACAAGGAGAGGTG
>JAQGPB010000608.1 GCA_028293265.1 Pedosphaera sp.
TTTCCTCGATTCGATGAACGTCTATGCGCGGCAGTTCGTCGAGCAGCTTTCGCGGCCGGACGTTGACCTGATAACCGGCATTCCCCCGACCGTGAGCATCGAGCAGCGCAACAGCCGGGGCGGCGGCAAAAGCACGGTCGCAACCGTCACTGAGATTTATCATTTCATCCGGCTGCTCTTTGCGCGCCTGGGAACGCAATATTGCCCCGAATGCCAGTTGCCGGTCGAGGCGCAAACCCGCGACGAATTGGGCCGGCGTCTGAAGGACGAAATAAAAAAGCGCGGCGACCTTTTGCTGCTCGCTCCGGTAGTTCGCAACCGCAAGGGTTTTCACACGGACGTCGCCGAATGGGCCGCCAAGCATGGCTACGTCGAGATACGCGCAGATGGCAAACTTTATGACACCAGCAAGCGCCTGCGACTGGACCGTTTCCGCGAGCACGATGTGGAAATTGTCGTTGGCGTATTGGACAAGAAGGCTGGCCGGGCCGCAAAATCCCCGCAGTTGTTGATTGACGAGGCCTTGAAGCTCGGTCACGGAACCTTGTTCGCGCTGGATAATCACGGCGAAGTTTCCGTGCATTCCACCGAACGCGCCTGCCCTAAATGCGGCCGCTCGTTTGAAATGCTGGACCCGAAAATCTTCAGCTACAACTCCTCGCAAGGCTGGTGCCCAAAATGCCGCGGGTTTGGCGAGCTCTTTTATCTGCCGGATGTCGAACGCGGCGCGCGGGCGGATGCCATCGAGGAATCGTGGTATGAATGGCAAGAAGGCAAGCGCGAACTTTGTCCCGAATGCGAAGGCGCGCGACTGAATCCCATCGCCCGCGCCGTCCGCCTGGTGGTCAGCCCAAAATTGACGCCTAACATTGACACCTTCGCCACCATGCCGGTCGAGGGCGCGCGAAAATTTTTTCACGAACTGAAATTTAAAGGGCGCGAAGCCATGATCGCACGCGACATCCTTCCGGAAATCAGCGAGCGCTTGAAATTTCTATCTGAGGTTGGTCTGGGCTATCTGCAAATGGGCCGGGGCGTGCCCACGTTGTCGGGCGGCGAGACGCAGCGCATCCGTCTCGCGGCCCAACTCGGCTCGAATCTCAGCGGCGTGCTTTATGTGCTCGACGAACCGACGATTGGCCTGCACGCGCGTGACAATGAACAATTGCTCACCGCCCTTCAAATGCTGAAATCCCGCGGCAATTCCGTCGTGGTGGTCGAGCACGATGAAGAAACCATGCGCCGCGCCGATCACATCATTGACCTCGGTCCCGGCGCGGGCGTCCATGGCGGAACGGTCGTTGCCAGCGGAACGCTTGCCGAGTTGATGCGTCACCCCGATTCCATCACCGGCCAATGTCTGCGCGCCAAAAAGAGCTTTCCCGCGCGCGGGCAAAGGCGTCCGGTCGGCGAGAAAGCTGCGGCGGTCTCTTATAAACGAGCGGCAAGTGTGGAACGGCTTGCTCTCTCCCCTGCCCTGCCCTTGCGCAAACAGGCTTCCAGCAAAAATTCAACCGCTCTGGAATTGAAGGATGACCTCAGCCTCGTTACCCCGCCCGCGCCCGCGCCAGCAGCCGCGAATGCCTGGCTGACCCTCAGCAACGCTTCCACGCACAACCTCAAGAATCTCACCGTCCGCTTTCCCTTGAATCGCCTTGTCGTGGTCACCGGCGTGAGCGGCTCCGGCAAAAGCACCCTTATTCGCGAATGCCTCCTGCCCGCCGTCCAATCTGCGGTCAAAAATCGGAAATCTAAAAACAAAAACCCCAACCTCTCCGGCAACGAATTCATCCAAGCCGTTTACGAAGTTGATCAGACGCCCATCGGCCGCACGCCGCGTTCCATCCCTGCCACCTACGTCGGTTTCTTCGATGTCATCCGCCAGCTCTTCGCGCAGATACCCGAGGCGCGCCTGCGCGGCTATTCGCCAAGCCGTTTCTCTTTCAACAGCGCCCAGGGACGCTGCCCCGAGTGCGAAGGGGCCGGCACGATAAAGTTGGAAATGAATTTTCTCCCGCCCGCCTTCGTGCGCTGCGAAGTATGCGGCGGCTCCCGCTTCAACCGCGAAACTCTCGACATACAATTCAACGGCAAAAACATTGCCGAGGTGCTGGAGCTCTCCGTGGATGAAGCACTCGGATTTTTCTCCGCGTTCCAAAAAATCAAGCGCCCTTTGCAGGCTCTTTGCGACACCGGCCTGGGCTATCTGAAACTCGGCCAGACCAGTCCCACCTTGAGCGGCGGCGAAGCCCAACGCGTCAAGCTGGTGTCACATCTGTTGACCGGCTTGCGCGAGCCGGATTTGTTCGAGCGCTTCCCGAAGCACAACCTTTTCATCCTCGAAGAACCAACCATCGGTCTGCACATCGCAGACGTGCGCCGACTGGTGGACGTCTTGCAACGCCTCGTGGAGGCCGGCCATTCTGTCATCGTCATTGAACATAATTTGGACCTCATCGCCGAAGCCGATTGGGTGATTGATCTCGGTCCTGAGGGCGGTGATGCCGGCGGCACGCTCGTTGCCGAGGGCACACCCGAAACCGTCGCCGGCAACAAGCGCTCGCATACGGGGCGGTTCCTGCACAGTTTCCTCGCAGGAACATGAGCGACCCATACGAAGAAATTCTGGAAGGCGAAATGTGCCTGCGCCTGCCACCCGGCGAACGTCATGAACTAATTCTCCAGCGCCTCCATGAACGCATAACCACCAGCCTTGCGTCAGTCACCTCTGCCCGCCTGCTCCCGCCCCGTTCCATGATCCAACTCAGCCGCGAAACCAAAGTCCGCCCTGATCTCACCCTCGTCACCACCGCAACGAACAAACCCTGGCTCGTCGCCGAAGTCGTGCATTCCAGCGATCACAACCCCGACACCGACCTCAAAAAATCCCTCTACGAAACCGCCGGCATCCCGCGCCTCTGGATGATAGACCCGCGCTACGACAACGTGGAAGTTTATCACTGCGGCCCATACGGCCTCGCTCTGAAACAAATTCTCGCCGTCCGCGAAATCCTAACCGAACCTCTCCTTCCTGCGTTCCAATACACGATCCAGGAACTATTCAAAGATCAGACACCACGATGAAACCATGCCTGCGCCAAATGTGTCAAAGTAATCTGGCCGAAGCGAGTGCTTGACAGGCCATGCAAGCATTCCTTACAGAGTCAGATGGCTGAATGGCGCGTGAAGCCTTCCGGGCAGTTCAAGCGAACCCCCGCTAATTTTTGCTTGTTCGCCATTTTCTGATGAGACCGTCGTACTTGATCATATTGATAGTGATGAATTTTTTCTGGGCCGGTTCCTTGTCCATTTACAAGGCGCTGGATGGTTATCTGGAACCGGGAAGTGTCGTCACGCTGCGGTTTGGAGTCGCGGCATTGATCCTGGGGGTGCTCTGGCCGTGGCTGCCGGGCAAGGCCCCGCGAGGAATGGATTTATGGAAAACTGCCGTGATGGGTTTGGTGGTATTCATGCTGGGGCACCGCGTGCAGGTTTATGGGACGCGGCTGGGAACTGCCGGCAATTCAGCCGTGTTGATGGCGATGGAACCGATCTTGACTTCGGTGGCGGCGACGGTGTTTTTGCGCGAACACATCGGGCCGCGCCGCTGGGCGGGATTCGGGCTTGGGCTGTTCGGCGTGGCGCTGCTGAACGGCCTGTTACGAGGAAATTTCCAATGGAGCGGCCTGACCGCCAGTCTCATCTTTATTTCCTCGTTCCTCTGCGAAGCGGTCTATTCGATCATGGGCAAACCGTTGATT
>JAQGPB010000476.1 GCA_028293265.1 Pedosphaera sp.
CTTTTTGACTTTTGGCTTCGTTTCGGCTCGGTCACAGGCCACCTTGGGCATGCTCCCTCGCCAAAGCCTCGCCCAAAGTCAAAAATCCTCGCTCCGCCGCGCTACATCATTTCTGTCAATGCTCTAAGTAATTGGCGGGGGAGGAGTCACATTGCGAATTGGGAAACGCATCATTAAAAGCGGACATGGTTGCGCGAGCACAATTTGGATTGGGATAAGCAATATCTTTGGGATTGAGCCACAACCTCTTCGAGGTTGCGAAACATTCTGCCGTGGATTCCCAAGATAGCCCGCAGGCGGGCAACCATGGGCTTTGTGGGGCAGAACCTCGTTGAGGTTTCCATAAGGGAAATGGCTTCCGGCGGGTAATCCGATGAAAGTCGAAAGAACAAGGCCGCACCAGTTTCCCGGTACGGCCTTGCTTATTTTATTACGAGATCCGGTCAGCCTTCGACAATCTTGGCGGAGCGGCTTTGCGCGCTGCGTTTGCGCTTGTTCTCGTCCAATTCCTTTTTGCGGAGGCGCAGGTTCTTGGGCGTGGCTTCCACGTATTCGTCCGCGCTAATGTATTCCAATGCGCGTTCGAGCGACATCTTGAAGGGCGCGCCCAGGGCGATGCCTTTGCCGTCACCGGAGGAACGCATGTTGGTCAGGCGTTTGGCCTTGCAGGGGTTGACGGGGATATCGTTCTCGCGGGCGTTTTCGCCGACGATCATGCCGATATAAATCTGGTCGCCGGGCTCAACCATCAAGCGGCCGCGTTCCTGGACCATGTTCAGCGCATAGGCCATGGCCTCGCCGCTTTCCATGCTGACCAGCGAGCCATTTTTCCGCGCGGCGATGTCGCCACGGTCGGGGCCGTATTCGTGGAAGAGATGGCTCATCACGCCAACGCCGCGGGTCTGGTTGACGAGATCGGTCTCGAAACCAATCAGGCCACGGGTGGGAATCATTGCTTCGATGCTCACGTCGGTGCCGTGGTGGTTCATGTTGGTGATTTCACCTTTGCGATTCGCGAGATTTTGCATCACGTCGCCCATGCATTCCTTCGGAATTTCCAGGAACAACTTTTCAATTGGCTCCAGCAGCTTGCCTTCTGCGTCCTTGCGATAAATAACTTCAGGGCGCGAGACCAAAACTTCGTGACCTTCGCGGCGCATTTGCTCCACGAGGATGGCGATTTGCATTTCGCCGCGGCCGCTGACGTTGAAAACATTCGGCAAGTCGGTCTGCGAAACGCGCAGGGCGACGTTGGTGCGGATTTCCTTCACGAGCCGGTCCCAGATGTGCCGGGCAGTGACGAGCTTGCCGTCCAGACCGGCGAGCGGACCGTCATTCACGGCGAACTGCATCTGAATCGTCGGCGGATCAATGGGCACGAATGGCAGCGGCGCGCGGTCGGGACTGTCAGTGATGGTTTCGCCAATGAAAGCGCCTTCAAAACCGGCCACGCCGATGATGTCGCCCGCATGGGCTTCGGCGATTTCGATGCGCTTCATTCCTTCAAAATGATAGATGGCAGTGATCTTGCCGGTTTCCTTATGGCCGTCGCCGTGGATGCAAGCGCCGGGGTCGCCGACCTTGATTTTGCCGCAGACGATTTTGCCGAGCGCGATACGCCCGACATATTCGGAGTAATCGAGATTAGCGATGAGCATCTTGAAACCTTCGCCGGCGTGGGCGCGTGGCGGCGGGATGTGCTTGATGATGGCATCGAACAACGGCTCCATGGTGCCGCTGACATGGGTCAGTTCCACCTTGGCATAACCATCCTTGGCACTGGCGTAGATGACCGGGAAATCAAGCTGTTCATCCGTTGCGTGCAGCGACACGAAAAGATCGAACACAAGGTCCAGCACCTTATGGGGAACCGCGTGTTCGCGATCAATCTTGTTGATGACGACGATGGGCTTGGCACCGGCTTCCAGGGCCTTGCGCAGCACGAAGCGGGTTTGCGCCTGGGGACCGTCCACGGAATCAACGACGAGCAGCACGCCGTCGATCATGTTCATGATACGTTCGACTTCACCGCCGAAATCCGCGTGGCCGGGAGTGTCCACGATGTTGACGTGGTAATCCTTGTATTTGAAGGCGGCGTTTTTGGCGCGGATGGTGATGCCCTTTTCGCGCTCGAGATCCATGGAATCCATCAGGCGCTCTTCATGCACCTGCGCTTGGTTGGCGCGAAACGTGCCCGATTGCTTGAGCAGGCAGTCCACCAGGGTGGTCTTGCCATGGTCAACGTGGGCGATAATTGCAATATTACGAATGTGTTCCATAAATTTCTTTCCATCAAGTCGAGCCGGTTAATGTGCCAAATAAGGGCGAAAGGTCAAGAACGCATGCAATAATTCTTTCTTGTCATATTTGAGCGGGAGGTGAGCGTGGAAAATTGACTCAAGAAGGGCGGTTGGGGTCCGTCGGGCGGGTTGTTGGTCTCCTAAGTCTGCGGCAGGTTCGGCTCTGCAACACAAATTTTTTTCCAATTTGGTGTGATATGGTGTTATTTCATGTTATTTGGTGTTAAAAGGCGGTTTTACGGGCCTTTTTCGTCATTTCACAAATACGGTAAATCATGGAAGCGGTTCTTTGGACTATGGAAGAAAAAGTTTTTATTTTTTAAGCGGAAATAGCCTGAAAAATTGGGTTTATAAGGTGAAACAAGATGGGGCAAAACGTGAGTCAAGGTGAAAAGCGGCGGATTTCACCCCAGGCATGGCTTTAAGACGAACATTGCGCGCAGGGCCTTCTTTCCAAAAACCCGGCTGCCAACTTTCAAGTCGCGGTCGCGCCTCCATGGAAAGAGGCTATCAAGGGCCTCTTTTTATGCAAGCATTTTTGGGCCGATTTGATATTTTGTCATCACTATTTCAACCCGTTCTACAAAGAAATAAAAATGGATCAGCTTCTGAGCCGAACCTGCCCAAGCTGCGACGCCGCGGAAGCAAAGCCGTTCTGGCAAAAGAATGCCCTCCGGCTTGTCCGTTGCTCCCGGTGCTCGATGGTGTTTGCGAGTCCGGTTCCGGCCGAAATGGCCACTGGCGCTTTTTACGACGATGCCGGCGGCGAATATCTTTCCCCGGACAAGCTTGCCAGTGATTATGCGGATGTGCGGTTCGAACGTGAGTTGCGATTGTTCCGTTCCTATTGCACGGGAGGCGCAGTGCTCGATGTTGGATGTTCGTCTGGCGGGTTCTTGCATCAACTGACGAAGCGATACCCTAACGACTACAAAGTGTTGGGCACGGACGTCTCCACGGCGCCGCTCGAACACGCCGCGAAAATGGGCGTGCCAGTTGCGAGGGGGGATTTTCTTACGCATCCGTTCAGCGGGCAATTCGATGCGGTGACTTTTTGGGCGGTGATGGAGCATTTGTCTGAGCCGAGACGGTTTTTGGAACGCGCGGCGAGCTTGCTCAAGCCGGGCGGTTTTTGTTTTATCCTGGTGCCGAATCTGAACTCGCTGGCGGTGCGGTTGCTCGGGTCCAAATACCGTTACATTTTCCCGGAGCATATCAATTATTTCACACCGGCGACTTTGAGAAAATTCGCTGAACGTGAGTTCACCGTCCTGGCGCTCAAGTCAACGCACTTCAATCCGGTTGTCATCTGGCAGGATTTTCGGCGAGGAGAACGCGAGGTTCCGCGCGCGGAACGCTCCCGACTGCTCAAGCGCACCAATGCGTATAAGCAATCACGCTGGCTGTGGCCGCTGAAACTGGCCTATCGCGCGACGGAACGTAGCTTGGGTCGTTTTCGACTGGCTGATAATTTGGTGCTGATTGGGAAGAAGGAAATTTCCAAGGCGCCTGTTGATTCATAAGTTCGGCCGGCAAAATTTTTTTTCTTCGCGATTTGCAAAGCATTTGGATGCGCTTATTCTTGAAATCCATCCTTGAATTTTTTTGCCATTCATCAACTATCTGATCCACTATGAAACTACTTTCCCTCCTCATCGCTTTTGTGCTGGCCTTTAGCATCCGGCCTGCTTCTGCCCAAACCCCGCCAACGCACCCGGCATCGCCTGAATTTGAACGGATGAAAACCCTGGTCGGCACCTGGAAAGGCACCGCCGACATGGGCCAGGGTCCCAAGGAAATGACCATTGAGTACCGCCTCATTTCCGGCGGCACGGCATTGGAGGAGCGGATTTTCGCCGGCACGCCGATGGAGATGGTCACGATGTACCACGATCAAAAAGGAACGTTGCGCCTCACCCATTATTGCATGCTGGGGAACAGTCCGGGCATGGTCCTGAAATCGTCCGACCCGAAAACGCTCAAGTTCGATTTCGACCCGAAGTGCGGCGTCAGCGCGAAGTCCGAAATGCACATGCACTCAATGGCCCTCACCTTTGTGGACGCCGACACCATCACCCAAAACTGGGAACTTTTTGACGCTGGCAAAGCCAAGGACAGCCATCCCTTCACGCTTAAGCGGGTGAAGGCTGGTGCCGGCGATGGTGGCAATGCGAAGAGTTGATTTTGTGCATATCCACTGAGCGGGAATTCTGGGGAGGCTGGTTAATTTCCATCCGTTTGCGTTGGTGAAGAAATATTAGAAACTCCTCACGTCGTTTCCTGCAAAGACAGATCATTCCACTTCCTGCGACACCACCAGCAAAATACGTTGCTCGCGCCGTTCCAAAAATTCTCCCGCACCGGTCAGGCTCAGTTTGTAAAAAATGACTGCCACGGCAAGCAGGCCCACGGATAAAATCGCGTCCACCACGGGCGCGGGCCAGAAGCCGAGCTTTTCAGACGCGAAACCGAGGAGCGGCGGCAGCGCGATGGGAATCATCACCACGGGATAAAGCAATTGGGTGACAAAAATCAACAGGATCATTTTCGCGGGGGGCTTGGTCGGCTTGAGGGAGCCGGCGATGACGCGGTAGGGCGCGAAGACGGAGACAAAATTTGCCGCAATGCTTATCAGCAGAAACATCGCGGCCAGTTTCAAACCGGCGGCAAACACGGTCAGCAAGGGCAGGTGCATCAGGACCGCCATCACCACAAGCAGTGTCAAGCCCAGGCCCATGACGATGGGGGCGAAGGAAAGGTTTTTGGCCAGCAGCACATCCCGCCGCCGCGCGGGCGAAAGCACCAGCGAGCGGAAACCGTCGCGGTCGTACCCAAACTGGTTGAACATTGCCTGGAGCAGACCCAGGAAGGTAAAGGCCACCGCGCCCGTAGCCCCGAAACTCTGGAATACACCGGTTTTGCCCTTCAAAGTATTAGACAGCATCACGCCGAAAATGACGATGATCACGAGAATGTTGGTGAAGACCGTAATTTTGATTTCCGGTGCGCGGCTCAAGGAACGAAAAAAGGCCAGCGCCAGCGCGGCCACGTCCTCCGAAACAAACGGCAGGCGTTTCTCGATGAAATTTTTCGGGATCAAGCCCGGCGCATGCGCTGGACCGGACGGCCTTGCGGGCACGGCTTTTGCTTTTTCGCGGCCAGTATAAAACTTGAGGGTTGAGCGGTACGCGACTGCCAGCCCGGCTACGCCCAGCAGAAACGCGCCGAGCGAGCCGAGCACGGCGGGCAAAAGGTTGTTTTCTGCCAGGGCCATCGCGCCATTGGGCAGCCATAGAAGCGGGACATAGTCGTGCGCCACAATCCATTGGTCCGGTATCCCGCCCAGCGGGTCATTTTTCGAAGAGAGGTTGATCGCAGGTTTGTGCGAGCCTCCGTTATGATGCCGGAGATAGACATTGAAATAGAGGTTCGGCGCCTGGCCGAGCAGAATGACGGAAAAGGTGAGAACCATGATGACGGTGCGCCGCCGCCGGGGATTGACCATCAATGCGACCAGCCAGCCGCGCAGGCAATACGTCCACGCCGTGACCATGAAGATGAAGGCCAGCACCAGCGGCAACAGGAAGAGCATGATTCCGCCCTTGCCCCAGAGCAGGCCGAGACACAGGCCCACCGCCCCCGGCACAAACAGGATGATGCTGGGCGTGAAAAGCGAGGCGATGTAGTTGATGACGAAAATTCCCTCGAGTGAAACCGGCAGGTGCAGCAACCGGGCGAGATCAATGGTTTCCGAACGCTGAATTTCCGTCAGCACACCGATCATCCAGAGAAAGAGAAAAATCCCCACGATGCCGTCCCAGACCAGCAACAGCACTTTTGGCGGCTGGTCGGCCAAGCCCAAAGCGCCGCCCAAAATTCCGCCCACGCCCGCCGCGATGGCGAGACAGATTCCAAAAACGACGCCAATGATGGCAATGGCCGCGTTCAGACCGCCCTTGCGCGAAAGCTGATTCCGCGTGAGCCGCCAGCGCAGCCAGAGCACCGTCCTTAGTTGGCTCCAGTTCATATCAGCTCTCGAGCCAGCTCAGTTTCTGTGCCTCGTGTTCGTTGCCGCCGACAGTTTTGAGGAACATTTCTTCGAGCGAGCCGCCTTCGCGCGCCTGTTCCATGGAGCCTTGATAGACAAGTTTCCCGTTCGCGATGATGCCGACGTCGGTGCAAAGTTTTTCCACAATTTCCAGGACGTGCGAGGTGAGGAACACCGTTGCGCCGCGCTCGACGCAACGTTTGAGCACGTCCCGCAGCACGCGGGAGGCGACGGCGTCCACGCCTTCGAATGGTTCGTCGAGGAAGAGCAAATCGGGGCCGGGAATCAATGCCGCGGCGAGGGCGAGTTTTTTCTTCATGCCGTGGGAGTATTCCACGGTGAGTTTCTTTTCCTCCTGTTCGAGGCTCATCATGGTCAGCAATTCCTGGCTGCGCTCGCGGACAGTTGGCAGCGGGAGCAGATACATGCGGCCGACGAAGGTGAGGTATTCGCGCGCGGTGAGGTTGTCGAACAAGGCTAGGTTCTCGGGGACGACGCCGATGCGGCGCTTGATTTCGCGGGCGCGTTCCCGGTTCTGCGTGTCCTCGCCCAGGATGGTGATCAAGCCGCTGGTGGGGGCGAGCAGGCCGGTGAGCATCTTGATGGTGGTGGATTTGCCCGCGCCGTTGGGGCCGAGGAAGCCGTAGAATTTGCCCCGCGAGACCTGCAAGTCCAGGCCATCCACGGCGCGAACCGCGCCAAACTGCCGCGTAAGTCCTTTGGTTTCAATCGCGAAGTTCATGTGTGCGGGAACGCTAACCGCTGCTCGCGAAAAGTGCCAGATGATATTGACAGATGATATTGGCGGGGTTGGCAAATGCGCGGGTGTGGAATTTAGACTGATTTGGCGAGAAACTCCGCGCCGAAATGGTTGAGGGTTGAAAGTTGAGGGTTGAGGGCGGGACGGGCCAGGCGGCATGGTTGTCGTATTTTGCAGGCAGAGGCGGGCGAAGGCGGACTAACGCGGGCTTAAGCGACCGTTCGCTGGTGGGCGGGCTTTTCTTTGCCTTTTCCCTCAACTACCGACCGGCGACCATTTCAGCCGCCGTATTTCAAACAACAAACCGGCCTCCGCACTTCGGACATCATGACATAAATTTGGTTTTGTGCAAGAAATTTTCAGGGTGCTGGCAAGCAGGAAAAATAGCACAATAACATTGACCGCTTTAGAAACAGCATTGATTCAAACAGCGGCGGCAAGGACAAAGAATAGCCAGCCCGGCAGATTGAAACCCAAAGCAGCCAAACTTGCCCTTTTGTTGTACTATGGCGTGCTTGGATTTGGTGGTTTGGCAGGCGCATTCGTTTGGCGGAGCAGTTCGGCGAGATTTGTAAACACCAATTGTGGCCGGAGAAT
>JAQGPB010000009.1 GCA_028293265.1 Pedosphaera sp.
CAGTTGGCCATAGGCATTGTTGCCCATGGCCCAGAGACTTCCATCGCTTTTGAGATACAGGCTGTGGTAATAACCGGCAGCAATCGCGATGACGCCATTGGTCACGACTTGCACCGGCCGGGGATACGCCGCATAGCCGGCACCAAGCCCCAACTGACCGTAGCGGTGGTCTCCCATGGCCCACAGGCTGCCGTCACTTTTGAGAAACAGGCTGTGATTAAATCCCGCGGCAATGGCCGTCACGCCGTTGCTCACAATCAGTTCTGGGAGGTTAATTCCTAAATGAAAGTTGGGATTATAAGTGCCATCGCCCAATTCACCCTTGGCATTTTCGCCCATGCCCCACAAAGAGCCATCTCTCTCCAAGAAAAGAGTGTGGTAACCGCCGGCGGCAATCGCCGTGACATGCCTGGCGTGGAGGCTTAACTCGGGAACATTGACGCCATAATAAGGACTGTTTGTGCTATAGGTTCCATCGCCCAACTCGCCCAAGTCGTTAGCTCCCATATCCCACAAAGAGCCGTACAGCCCGATAAAAGCGCTGTGAAGGTCGGCGGTGGCAATCGCCGTGACGTTGCCGGCCACGATCTGCTCCGGGCGGTTGGTATTGTTCCAGGTGCCGTCGCCCAACCCTCCATAGGCATTGTAGCCCATGGCCCACAAACTGCCGTCGCTCTTGATAAACAGGGTCTGCCCGCCTCCGGTGGAAATTTCAGTGACACCGCTGGCGACAATTTGCTCCAGGCGGTTGGTAGTGTGCAGGGTGCCGTCGCCCAGCTCGCCTTCGGCGTTATGGCCCGTGCCCCATAGAGCACCGCCCCTGATGAAAAAGCTGTTGAATTGTCCGGCGGAAATCTTGGTCACCGGCTGGCCATGGCTGGCGAATGCTTGCAACAGAAACAGACCGAACAGGCAAATTTTAACGATTTTCAATGCTTTTTTCATGGGCATAACGATCTTTCCTTTCATAACTCGTCAGCCGGGGCGGAAATCTTTCAAAAATTTTGCCGATTTGAAATATTCTGCCGGAGAACCCATGCCGTGGGAAATGGGGAGCGCGATGGATTTTGACTTGGTATGGCTGCGCTGCTGCACGGCCTCGGACGACCCGCAGGTCGTCCCTACCATCAAACTGTACAATTTACCTGGCTATGATGGATGTTTCAAAAGCCATATCAGCCGCCAGACCAGCAGGACCAGCAAGCTGGCCGCAACCAGGGCACCGGCAAGGCTGAAAATCTTTGACCGGAATCGAAGGGTTTCCTGTTTGCGGGCTTCATTTGCGCCGAATTGGAAACTGAGTATGGCGGTCATCATGTGTTCGGCAGATTTGAACCGCTTGAATGGAACGGTCCGGCAGGCTTTCAGAACAATTTTGTTGAATTGAACCAGGTCCTGGTCTTCCGCGCCGGTTCCCAGGTCGGCCGGCAGCTCCGGGTATTTGATGCGATCCAACCCGGTGCTGATTTCATAAAGCACCTTCCCAAGGGAATAGATGTCGGCATGTACCGTGCCTGCGCCTTCATTTGGAATGAACCCTTCCGTGCCGACATGCGACTTCTGTTCAGACATTCCCGCCACCAGCCCGATGTCGGCGAGCTTGGGGAAACCGTTCACAAAAATGATGTTGGAAGGCTTGATGTCGCGGTGGATCAGGCCCTGCCGGTGTAAAAAACCGAGCGCGGACGAAAGGGCCGCACCCAGCCGCACGCATTCCCCGATGGGCAGCCGTTTATGCCGGGTCAGGTCGTGGGCGAGCGTACGAGGCCGGTATTGTTCCGGAGCAAATGACCGGCCGTTGGCGGCATCATCGGCCAGTTCCATCACATAATACAGGTAGCCGAGTTCCTCATTGTATCCCACCTGAAGAATGTCCACCAAGCCATCGTGCAGCCGCGAGACCGGTTCAAATTTTAGCAGGCCGTGGAATTCTTGCGTCAAGGATTTTTGGCTCCTGAAGGGACGGGTGGACACCACTTTGATGGCGCGATAAGTGCCCATTACATTGGTTGCCAGCCATACCTGGCCGCTGGCGCCTTCGCCAATCACGCGGATGAGTTTGTGGTCTGGAACCACCGGCACGGCCTCCTTTGCAAGCGGCTTTTCCACATGCCCTTTTCCTTGGAGATACGACTCGGTCATTGCGTTCGCAGCAGCATGATGTTTTAACTCCAATTTTACATAACGAGGCTTCGAGTCCAGGCGCGCGCATTTTTTGAGCGGCAGCCTTTTCGTTACGCTTCCTTCTCCAACTGGCGGATTTCTTTTTGGACCAATGCCCCGACCCGATGCTTGATCAGATAAACCCGCCCCGTGCTGATGCCGAGAATTTCGGCCACCTTGTTCACCGGCCAGCCTTTGACCACATAGAGATCAAAAATCTGGTAATGCTCTTCACGCACGGAACGCTTGACCCGTTCCATGGCTGCCTCCAGCAAATTGGCATGCCACTCGTCATCCCATAGCGTCTCCAAGCCCGACCCCGTCGGATCGGCGATTTCCGCCATTTCCAAGGTCGCTGATTCACCGGCTGCCGCCATTCCTCCCCAATCCGCGCGGGCCCGTTTCCGCAACTGGTCCGCGATCCGCCACCGGGTGATGTTTCGCAGCCAGCCCTTGAAAGAACCCAGTTCACGGGTGCGTTTGAATTTCTGGATGTCCTTGGCGACCGATATAACAGTTTCCTGCACGACATCCTGCGCCTCGCTTTCCGTCAGCCCGGACTTGATGGCAAAGGAATAAATCAACCGCCAATACGTATCAAAGAAATCTTTCCAGCTTTCTCCGTCATCCCAGTTCTGCAACCGGCTCAAGAGACTATAACGCGTTGGGATCGGATCATGGTCTCGCAGCGTCATCAGCCGAAGTTTACAAATGATGCCGAGAATATTCAAGAAATTTGGAGACAAGAAAAAGCGCCGGGCGCGATTAAGCACCCAGCACCAACATCCAAGCTCCAGAGAAACATCAAACTCCAAGCCCCAATTGACGCGGTTGGAATTTTGGCGCTTGGTTATTGGTGCTTCTCTGGAGCTTGGATGTTGGTGCTGGGTGCTTCTCCAAAGCTTGGTTTTTTCTGAACCGCCAATTCCAAAACCCTCCCCGGCATCATCGGCACCAGACCGGAATTGTCCAGCACGCGCGTGTATTCGCAGATGTAAATCTTTCCCTTGCCGGCCAGGTGAACATCAATCGGCCGCGCCAGCGGGAAAAGGAGTTGCTTGACGTGCGATTCGTAAATGCCCGCCTTGTTTTTCGTCAGCTTGATTTGCAGCAGGTCAAAGCCGACGTCCGGCGAACATTTGAGCAGGTTGCCAAAACGCGTGGCCAGGAATGTCCCGCGATAGCCGGCCGGAAAATCGTCGCCAAGATAAACAATGCCGCCGGGCGATGAATGCGGATCAAAGGTGAAAAGCGGCTTCTCCGCGGAACCGCCCGCCGCCGGGCCGAAGTTCGCGATGGGCAGCGTAATTTTGAGCCCGGGCGGAGCGTCGGGCGTATAGGCATAGGGCTTGTTGGTCCAGTTCGAAAACTGATAGGGAAAACCATAATGCCCGCCGCGCTTGATTTGGTTGAGTTCTTCCGGCGCGTCCGCGTTCGGGCCGTTTTCGGTGGCAAACATTTCGCCGCGGTTGTTCCAGCAAAAACCGTAGGGATTGCGCACGCCGCGCGCGAAGATTTCAATCTCCGGTTTTTCCGCGCGCGGATCGAGCCGCCAGAAACAGGAGGTGATGGGCGTTTCACCTTGCTTCGAATAACGCGTGTCTTCGCCCGGCTCATTGTCATCCGTGCGCGCGCCGCTGGTCACGTAAACAAAACCGTCCGGCCCGGCCGCGATGTTGCCGACGCTGTGGTTGAACGGTCCCACGCCCCAGGGATAGCTCGTCTGCAACCAGGGCCGCGGTTCGGCGGGATCGCCGTCGCGCTCCGCCGTCGTGCGATAAATCGTGACTTCATCGGTGACATACGGCTGAAGTTCGCGGAGATAATTCACGACGATATAGAGCCGGTGCTGGGCATCGAGCATGAGGCCGACGCAGGTCACATGGCCGCCCTGCGGACTCGCGTAATCCTCGCCGGACAAAACCCGCCGCAGCGCGCCGCCGGGCAGGTCCACATGCCAGACATCGCCATTCTCGCAAAGGATGTAGAGCACGCGCCCCTGGCCGTCGCTGGCCATGCGCGTGGGATGATTCGGCATCCGCACCACTTCGCGCAAAGTGAAGCCCTCGGGCGCGGGCGGCAACGGCGCATACGGACACTGCTCGGCCACGAATCCGCTGGCGCTGAGCTGGGCGCGGACTTTTTCAACCTGCTGCAGCGTGACCGGGCCGTTCGAGTTGCCGAAACTGTTATGAACAAACGTGAGGACATCCGACAATTGCTGCGCGTCATAAGGCGCGGGCGGCATCACGCCGTTATACACATTGCTGCGCACAGTGATCGCGCCATTCAGGCCGGTGATGAGAATCCGGATGCTCCGTTCCTTGTCGGCGGCGAGGAAATCCGATTTGGCGAGCGGCGGAAAAACCTGCGGAATGCCCTGGCCGCCCGGCTGATGGCACAGGTAGCAATAGTTGGCATAAAGCTGGCTGCCGCGGTCCATCTGCTCCTTGGTGACTGCGTTCGTCGCCGCATCCGTCGGCGCGGCGACTGCCAGACCGGGGATGAGTTGCCACAGAAGCAGGAGCAGAGAAATCAGTATGCGATTGTTGGACGACATTTAGTTTTGCTTGCCGCGCAGGTATCGCAGAAAAAAGCGTGCGGAGCAATTGGAAACCGAGGCAAATTTTGATGACTTGCCCAATCCCCGGAGCGCGGGTCTGTGACCCGCAGCAATGTGAAAACTTGCGCTGAGCCACGCATCTACGAAGCCCGTTCACCTGCCTGCGAGCTCTTTTTTTGGTTTTCGATTTTGGGCAACACGCCCTTACGATACGCCCGAAGCCAAATTATGTATCGGGCTGTTTACCGCACCCGCACCCAAACCGTCTTCAAGTAAGCCGGCTCGTCGCGGTGCACCGGAAAATCAGGCGGCTGCGGCGCGTAATGCTGCTGCAAAATC
>JAQGPB010000034.1 GCA_028293265.1 Pedosphaera sp.
GGCGGCTGGAATTGGGGCGGAATGATTGGAGGCGGAGGCGCAACCACGGCAGGAGGCGGTTGGACTGCACGGGCGATGGGTTCCGCTTTGGGAGCACTGGGGACTTGTGTTGCCGGCGAAGCGGAGATACGGCGTTCAAAAGCTTCCAACCGGTGGCCAAGCCTGGCCAATTGACCGAGCAAATCGGCCTGGCGCGATTTCAACTCTTCCAACTCCCTGCGTTCTTCCTCGGTCATAGGTTTAAGAGTGCTGGTTGGCGAAATACCCGGATATGGTTTATTGTCATCTAAGGTAGGGTAGCCGGGTGCGGGATGGAAGCGTTAATCGAAAAACTTCCGCCGGGCATTGATTTAACTGATATTCGGCGGGCGGGTGCGGATGATACGTGCAACAGCGGTCTGGCGGTCAAAAAAATTTTCATTTCTCAACCAGGGTTTCTCGGTCATCATTAGATTATGGGCAAACGACGTGAGGCGCGGGAACGCGCCGTGCAATTTTTATTTCAGCATGATTTGAATCCGCCGGAAAAGCTGGATGAGGCGCTGGACCATTTCTGGAACACGCAGCGGACGGCGGCGATTGCCGAGGACAAGGGCGTCGCCAACTGGGGGCAGAAAGTTACGCTGCCCGCGCCAACGGCGGAGGAGGCGGAAACGCGGGCGTTCGCCGATCCGCTGATTCGCGGGGCGCTGGAGCATCGCAATGAGGCGGATGTCTGCATCAAAAAGCACACCAAGAACTGGGAGCTGCACCGGATCGCGGCGGTGGACCGGAACATCCTGCGGCTGGCGATTTACGAAATGCTGCATCGTGACGACATCCCGCCCGTGGTGAGCATCAACGAAGCGGTGGACATCGCCAAAAAGTTTTCGACCCAGGACAGCGGCAAATTTGTGAACGGCATCCTGGACAAGGTGAAGAGCGGGCTGATGCGGCCGGCGAGGATTGTGAAATGAACCGGGGCATCGAAAATAATCGAGCGGGGGTTTCAAACGTGTTGCGGGTTGCGTGTTGCGTGATTCGCCACACAGCTCTCTACGGGCGGACACGCTCCGATTCAGGACACGCAATACGCAATACGCAACAGCACTCATGACGTACGCCGATCTCCATTTGCACACGAATTTTTCCGACGGCACTTACTCGCCGGAGGAATTGGTGTCGCATGGTCAGCGGCATGAGTTGTCGGCGATGGCGCTGACCGACCACGACACCGTGGAGGGCTGCGCGCGGATGGCGGCGGCCTGCGAGGCGGCGGGCATCGAATTTGTGTCGGGCACGGAATTGACGGCGGAACTTAGCGACATCGAACTGCATCTGCTGGCTTATTGCTTTGATCTCGACAACCAAAAATTGCTGGCGGAAGTGGGCCGGTTTCAAATTGTGCGGCAAAATCGCATCCGCGAAATGGTGGCGCGGTTGAACGAGCTGGGCATCCCGTTGGAGGCGGACGCGGTGTTCGCGATCGCGAATTGCCGTTCGCCGGGGCGGCCACATGTGGCGCGCGCCCTGGTGCAGGGCGGTTTTTGCGGCAGCATGGACGAGGCGTTTGACCGTTTTCTGAGAGTCAACCGTCCCGCGTGGGTGCCCAAGTTCAAAATGTCGGCGGTGGAGGCGATTGAGCTGGTCCACCAGGCGGGCGGCGTGGCCGTGATGGCGCATCCGGGATTGAACCGGACCGATGACGTCATTCCCGAAATGGTCGAGGCCGGTCTGGATGGCATCGAGTGTTTTCATTCCAAGCATTCGACCGCGGTCTCCAATCATTATCTGCAACTGGCCGACCAATATCATTTGCTGGTGACCGGCGGTTCGGATTGCCACGGCATGAACAAGGGCAAGCCGCTTATCGGGTCCATCAAGCTTCCCTATCAGCACGTCGAGAAAATCAAGGAGCGCGCGGCGTCGTTGCGGGCGGCTAACATTCATCCTTTGAAAATCAGTCAAAATTAGAAATAACGCCCGCCCTCACCCCGGCCCTCTCCCCCAGGAGAGGGAGAACGTGGCGGTTGCGTCTGGTAAATTTGAACATCGTGGTTGGCAGTCTCCGCGCGGGAAAAAACGCCAGAAATCATCATGGGATTATTCGACAAGTTCAGGGCCGGCCTGCAAAAGACGCAGGCGCGGCTGACACACGAAATCAAACGCATCGTCACCCGCTCGCCGAAGCTGACTTCGGGCACGCTGGAGGAATTGGAAACCGCGCTCATTGCCGCCGACCTGGGCATGGCGATGACGACGCAGATTGTCGCGGCGGTCAAAAAAGCCTACGAAACCCAGGGCGGCGCGGGGTTGGATGTGTTTGCCGTCGCCAGCGCCGAGGTGGCCAAAAGCCTTTCCACCGGCGATTCGACCTTGCGCAAGGCGGACGCGGGTCTGACCGTGGTTTCCATCGTGGGTGTGAACGGCACCGGCAAGACCACGACCTCGGCCAAGCTGGCGCACCTGATCCAGCAACGCGGCCAGACGGCGGTGCTGGCGGCGTGCGACACGTTTCGCGCCGCAGCAATTGAGCAACTGAAATTGTGGGGACAACGGTTGAAGGTGCCGGTCATCGCCGGCGCGGACAAGGCCGATCCGGCAGCGGTCGCGCATGATGCGATCACGGCGGCGAACGCCCGTCAGGCAAATTATTTGTTCGTGGACACGGCGGGGCGGCTGCACACGAAACATAATCTCATGCAGGAATTGCAGAAGCTGCATCGCGTCATGGGCAAGCAACTGCCGGGCGCGCCGCACGAAGTGCTGCTCGTGCTGGACGCAACGACCGGCATGAACGCCCTGACCCAGGCGCGGGAATTCCACAAGACAGTCCCGTTGACCGGCCTGGTGGTGACCAAATTGGACGGCACCAGCAAAGGCGGCATGGTGGTGGCAATTCAAAAGGAACTGGGCCTGCCGATCAAAT
>JAQGPB010000130.1 GCA_028293265.1 Pedosphaera sp.
TTTCACACCCCAAAATGATCGTGTTTTTCTGAAAGCAGCAAACCCTTATAAACATTGACCGCAACCGCCTTTTTTTCACAAAGATTCATCAAATAAAAAAAGCGTGTCAAACCTACCGTAGGTTTCATTTTCCAAGTTCCCCACTGGTAAAGTGGATCCTATGAATGCTCAAAATAGAGTATGGGAGCGTGGGAATGCCGACCCGCCGGCAGCAAAAGCCCGGACTCGCCTCCTTGTATGGTGGTCTGCCCTTCAGGGGGTCCCGGCGCGCCGTAGTGCCGCGCTCCCCCGCGTCCCCCCAGCCGACCACCGCCAAGCCCGGCCCACCCCGCCTGGCTCAGCTTTGCTCACCTCAGCCTCGCCGGACCGGTTTAGACCGCTTTTGCCCGGTTTTGCCCGGTTTGGCGTTGGAGCTTGGTTATTCTCTGGAGCTTCTCAAACGGCGCGGAGTTTCGCAACAAATTTGTACGCTACTCCCTCTCCTGTCCCACCCCAAAACCCTCAACCAAAAAACCACAACCACTTTTGGGGCGGAGTTTCCCGCCAAATCAGACCAAATTTGCGCGCCACTCCGTTTTCCGTCCCACCTTCCACCCGCAGAAGCGGCGCGAACGCCGCGCTCCGTGGTGGTACCGCCAAACTGCGCCCTCGGAGTCCTGTTTGACTCAACATTCCTTGACATTTCCAGCGGATTTCTTCAATTTGCGCGCATTGTTATTGCAAATTGCATGTTCGGAGGCTGAAGAGGTGCCAGACTCAAAATAGGAATATTTATGACCAACACTGAATCACCCCCGAATCTTGGGGAGCCGGTTGCACCCAAAATGTCCTTGGGCGGGCGGCTGATGAATGTTTTTATTTCGCCATCGGAAGTTTTTGACGAGGCGAAAAGCAGCCCGCATGAGGCGATGAACTGGATCGTCCCGGCCGTCGCTGCCATCATTGCGGGGATCATTTACAGCATGGTTGTTTTTTCACAACCGCAGATCGGCCAGGCGATGAGGGAGGCGCAGGAAAAGCAAATGCAAACGATGGTGGACAAGGGGCGCATGACGCGTCAACAAGCCGATCGGGCATTGGCAATGAGCGAGCAATGGACCGGTCCCACGGCGATGAAGGTTTATGGCATTGTCGGGAGCATCATCGGCACCGGGATAAAGCTTTCATTCATAGCCTTGTTGCTCTGGCTGATTGGAAACTTCGCGCTCAAAACGCCGTTTGATTATGGAAAGGCAATCGAGGTAGCGGGCCTGGCCGGCGTCGTCTCGGTTCTGGATTCAATCGTCCGGATGCTGCTTGCCGTAATCTTTACCAACCCTTCGATGAATCTTGGCCCGGTCTTGTTTGTAGGGCACTTCGATCCGCAAAACCGGGTTCACGCGCTGCTGGCGTGGTGCGATGTGTTTCTTTTCTGGGAAATCGCATTATGGTCGCTCGGCCTTGCGCGGCTGAGCGGCCAGAGTTTTTTGAAATCGTTCCTTTGGGTGTTCGGTTGCGTGGCGGCAATTGCCGGATCCTGCATGGGAATAGCACTGTCGTTGAGCAAAATGATGGCCGGTCTGGGAGGAAAATAAAATGGCGAATCCAAAATCCAAGAAACGCAAGAAGCTGATCTTTTTCCTGATTCTTCTGCTGGTGGTGGGCGGATTGACCGTGGTGGCAATCGTGAAGAAAAAGGACGTTGTCATCACCATTCAAAAGGAAAAGGCGGTGCGCCGCAACCTCACCGAACTCGTGGTGGCGAACGGCAAAATCCAGCCGGTGGTACAGGTGAAAATCAGCCCGGAGGTGAGCGGCGAAATTTTGGAACTGCCATTCAAGGAAGGGACGCTCGTCAAGAAAGGCGAGCTTTTGGTCAGCATCCGCCCGGATAATTATGTGGCGACGCGAGATTCCTCGCGCGCCAATTACAATTATTCAATGGCGAACTCGAACACAGCCTACGCGAATTTTGAAAAGGCGGATTTGGAATACCGCCGCAGCCAGGTGCTGTTCAAGACCAGGTTGATTTCGGACTCTGATTTCTTGACGGCAAAAACATCTTTCGATGTTGCCAAGGCGTCGCTGGAGGGAGCCATCGAGCAGGTTGGCATGGCCCACGCCTCGCTGCAAAACGCCGAGTCCGATCTTTCGAAAACAAAGATTTTTTCGCCGCTCGACGGCAAAATTACTAAGCTGGGATCACAGGTGGGTGAACGCGTCGTGGGCACAGCCATGATGGCGGGCACGGAAATCATGACGGTGTCGGACTTGAATGAGATGGAGGCGCGGGTGGACATCGGGGAGATTGACGTGGTGTTGATTGCCGTGGGGCAGAAGGTGCGCCTGGAAGTGGATGCGTTCAAGGACCGGAAGTTTGAAGGCGTGGTGACGGACATTGCCAATTCGGCGAAGAACAATGATACCGGCACGGCGGCTGCGTCGAGCACCGCCAGCCAGGAGGCGACGAAATTCCAGGTCAAGATACGTATCAAGGAAAAGGAGATGTTTTTGCCGGGGATGTCGGTGACGGCGGAGATTGAAACGCGTTCGCGCACGAATGTAATCACCGTCCCAATTCAGAGCGTGACGACGCGGTTGCCCAAGGAAATGGACAAAGGCAAGGCAGGTTCGACGAACGCCGTTGAAATCGCGGCCGCAAGCAATTCTCCGGCAACCACGAACTCGGGCGATTCCGGTTCCAGCAGCAGGAAAAAAGCCGATGAGCCGCCCAAGCTGATCGAGGTGGTCTTCGCGCTTGATGGCGACCACGTCAAGATGGTCCCCGTCAAACGCGGCATCGGTGATGAAAACTTTTATGAAATTGTGGAGGGTCTGAACGAGGGCGCAGACGTGGTGACCGGCCCATACAAGTCGCTCAGTCACGAACTCGAAGAGGGGACGAAGGTCGTGGTGGGCGTGGCGAAGAAGGAAGCGGCTGTGAAAGCGAATTGAGAATTGAGGATTGCGGATAGAAACCAAACTCATTTTTACAAACCGTGAGCCTGATCCGACTGCAAAATATTTCGCGCCGCTACCAAATGGGGTCGGAGACCATTCATGCGTTGCGCGATGTCTCGCTGGAAATCCAGCGCGGCGAGTATGTGGCGATCATGGGGCCGTCCGGATCGGGCAAGTCCACGCTGATGAATCTGCTCGGCTGCCTGGATACGCCGACTTCCGGGTTGTACGAACTGAACGGAAATAATGTCAGCGAGATGGATGACAACGAACTGGCGGAGATCCGAAACCGGGAAATCGGTTTTGTGTTCCAGACGTTCAACCTGTTGCCGCGCTCCAATGCGCTGCGCAATGTCGAACTGCCTTTGATCTATTCCGGCATGGACGCGGACGAACGGCGGCGTGTGGCGTTGGAATCGCTCTCCAGCGTCGGCCTGGCTGACCGCGTCCATCACAAGCCCAACGAAATGTCCGGCGGACAACGGCAGCGCGTGGCAATTGCGCGCGCGCTCGTCAACAGCCCGTCCATCATCCTGGCGGACGAGCCGACCGGCAATCTCGATTCCAAGACCGGGGACGAAATCATGGCGCTCCTGCAGGTGCTTTCGGACAAGGGCAACACCATTTTCGTCGTGACGCACGAGGAGGATGTGGCGAGGCACGCGCGCCGGATCATCCGCATCCGCGACGGCCTCATTGCGAGCGACGAGGCGATGCACAAATGAAAATTCTGTCCACGTTGTCCAAATCGTTTATCGCTTGAACTTTTTCATCGAGCTGAAGGAAGGCCTGAGCATCGCGTGGGACGCGATTCGCGCGAACAAATTGCGCTCGGTCCTGACGACGCTCGGCATTGTCATCGGCGTGGTGACGGTGACGCTGATGGGGACGGCGATTGACAGCATGAACCGCGCGTTTCACAAAAGCATTTCGGTCATCGGCGCGGATACGCTTTACGTCAACCGCATCGGTTGGATCATGAATTCGGACGTGGATTGGGAAAAAATGTGGCGGCGTCGTGCCATCACCCTCGAGCAATTCAAGGCGGTCGAGCAGTTGATGACCGGTGTGAAGGGCATTGCGCCGCGCGTGGATATGAACCAAACCGTCCGCTATCAGGATAAGACGGCCAGCGGGGTTCACATTGTCGGCACCTCGGATCAATTTCTGACCACCAGCAGTTTCTCGCTGGCAGAAGGGCATTTCATCACCCAGGCGGAGGCGCTGGGCGGCCGTCCGGTCTGTGTCATCGGACTGGACGTCGCGACCAATTTTTTTCCGCGCGAAACGCCGCTGGGCAAGCAGATCAGCGTTGGGCAACGAAAACTGGAGATCATCGGTGTGCTGGAAAAGCAGGGGAGTTTTCTGGGCCTTCAGAGCCTCGACAACCAGGTGATCATCCCCGTGCAGCAGCTTTTGATCGGCTACACGCGCAATCCTGATTTCACCATCCAACTGAAGGTAAGCAGCGTGGCCAGCATTGACGACGCGCAGGAGGAATTGCGCGGCATCGTGCGCCGGGTCCGGCACGTCGCGCCTGGCGATCCCGACGATTTCACCATCAATCGCCAGGAACAATTTGTCAGCATGTTCAACAAGGTGGCCGGCACGATTGCCACCGTCGGCCTCGTGATCACCGGGCTGTCGTTGTTCGTCGGCGGCATTGGCATCATGAACATCATGTTTGTATCGGTGGCGGAGCGCACGCGCGAAATCGGCGTGCGGAAAGCCATCGGCGCCAAGCGGCGGACCATCATGATGCAATTCCTCATCGAGGCGGCGACGATTTGTCTGCTCGGCGGATTGATGGCCCTGGCGCTCACCTATGGTGTAACGCTGATTATCTCGCAATTGATGTTCCCCATGAACATGTCGCTGCCGGTGATGGCATTGGCGGTGCTGGTTTCGCTGCTGACCGGTCTGGCCTCCGGATTTTTTCCCGCGTGGCGCGCGGCGCGCATGGACCCGGTGGACGCGTTGCGCAATGAATGATTAACTTGTGAAATCCAAGCCCGGCCATTCTAAATTGCGTTTGCTCAATTTCCTGTTCGCGGAATTGAAGGAAAGTTTTGCGATGGCCGCCAGTTCCCTCGCCGCGCACAAGCTGCGCTCCGCGCTCACTTTGCTCGGCGTGCTGGTTGGCGAATTTTCCATCATCGTGGTGATGACCACGATGCGCGCAATGCAGCATTTCATCGAGACCAATGTGAGCCAGTTGGGCGGCGAAACTTTTGTGGTTCAAAAGTGGCCGGGCTTTTCCGTCAAAAACAACGCCAAATATCGCCGCCGACCGGACATCACCTTGCGGCAAGGATTGGATGTTCAAAAGCGAGTAACGCTCCCGCGTCACGTCGGGCTGGAAGCGGGCTTTGGTGTGGATGAAATTATTTCGAGTTACGCCAAGGCTGCGCCAAATGCCGACATGGTGGGCGAAACGGTCGGCAGCTTCGCCGTGCAAAACTGGGTTTTGGACGAAGGGCGCATTCTACAGGATACCGATGTCGAGAGTTTGCATGACGTTTGCGTGCTGGGCAGCAAGATGGCGAAAGATTTGTTCCCCTTCGGCCTGCCCGTGGGCCAGAGCATCAAGATTGACAGCATCAAATACACCGTGGTGGGCGTGCTCGAACCGCGCGGCGCGATGGAAGGCGGCAACCAGGATAATTTTGCGGTCGTGCCCATCACCACCGCGCTGAATCGTTACGGCAGCCGCTGGCAGAGTGTGAACATCCTCGTGCAGGCCCCTGATCACGATCTTTACGATCAAACGGTGGACCAGGTCCGCTCCGCGTTGCGCGTCGTCCGCAAGGTTCAGCCCGGCGATGAAGATGATTTCGAAATCAATTCCAACGATTCCGTCATGGGGCAGATCAATGCCTTCACCTTCGCCGTGCGCATGGGCGTGGCGGCCATCAGTTCCATCGCATTGATCGCCGCCGGCATCGGCATCATGAACATCATGCTTGTCTCCGTGACCGAACGGACTCGCGAGATCGGCATCCGCCGCGCCATCGGCGCAAAGAAGCGAAACATCATGACGCAATTCATCATGGAAGCAATCGTGCTCTGCGAAGTCGGCGGCGTCATCGGCGTGGTGTTGGGAGTCATCGGCGGAGATGTGGGCGCGCACTTCATGAACCTGTCGCCGGTGATTCCGGTGGACTGGGTGTTCCTCGGCCTGTTCATCTGTTCGCTGGTTGGAATTGTTTTTGGAACTTATCCGGCTTACAAGGCGGCCAATCTGGACCCGATTGAATCGTTGCGGTATGAGTAATGGGCTCTAAATTCGCGAACTCTTTTTTCCTATAATGGCAGGTAAACCACTTGGTTGATGACTTCCGCCGTCGTGCCGGACTTGGCAATGAGTTCCAAATCCATGATGCACTGCCCGATGGAAACATCCAATTGCCGGGCAAAAACTACCGTGGCAAATTGCCTGCCTGCGCTCAATCGTTTCGCGGCTTCCGCCAATAAATCCACATCTCGCGTAAACAGGATTCGCCCCAATTCTGCCGAACGGTCCAATAATTGTTCGTCTGGCAATTCAGTGGTGCCATCTTGTTGGGAAGTTAAAACGTCCACGCCTCGTCTTCGCAGGCCAAGCGTAATGGCGAGGGGGACATGGACATCCGTATAGATGGCCAAGCTCACAGAGGCTTGGCGAGTGTGTGAAGGCGTTTCTGCAATGAAGACTCACCGGTTACGGCGCGCAATTTCTTCAAATCCGCAACCTGATGGGCGATTTGCTCATCGAACTGTTCCTGATGGTCGTAATAAAAAGCGAGCGCTGAGTGAATTTCAGCAAGCGAAAGATGGGGATGCTGCTCATGAATGGCATCGGCGCTCCAGCCATACGCAAGATGGTCAAGCACCACTTCAATGACTTTTACGTTCTTTCCCTTTATCCAAGGCAATCCTCGGTCGTCACGCACGATGTGAATGATGGTTTCAGCAGCCGTCATAATGCGACGCTAACACCATGGCAGGCAAAAGACAATGCGCAAAGCGCGGATCACTGAAGCGTCTTTGCAATCAAGGCATCATCTCTCTCTCCGAAATTAAGCCCATCCAACCACTCGGCAATTGGGTCGGCTGCATTATACCCATCAAAGACGGCAATCGCTGTTTGAAAGTGATCAGGATCGTTCAACGGATTGTTCCGGATTTTGTTTGAACCGCATGAATCATGGCTCGCGCCGGAAAGAAAAACTGACTTCCCGCCACTATAAAACTGGCAATGCACAACGCAATGGCTGTGACCCGGACGAGCCGTGCGCCATACATTATAGGTAAAATTAAAGCGACGCCTGCACAAACAAACCATCCCGGACAATCACACAATATCGAACTGCCGATGATGAAGGTGACGACACCAAATCCAAGGCCACATCCTGCAATTACTGTCTTTGTAGCGGGGTTCATCTTGTAGGGACAAAATTGAGCGGTAATCGTGTAATGTCAAGCGTATCGAATTCAGAATCGTCCGGCTGAAAAAAATCCGCAACCGCTCAAAAATAGTTGGACATTCAGTTCGATTCCTGAGATTCTCGGTTTGTGGGAAAGGAGGACGACATCGGGCACTATTTGGTGCCCACGAAAGAAGGCCAAAATCTTCCATCGGAAAAGTCCCCATCACCAGCACAACCTGACGCGCGCCATGAAAAAACTTCGCTCCGACGCCCTTTGGCATAAATTCACCCCCGAACAGCAGGACAAAATCCAGCATTGGTTTTTTGTCGAACACCTGAGTTATACTGCCGTTCACGCACGCATCCGCGACGAGTTCGGCATAAAATGTTCCCGCTCCATCTTGAGCCCCATGTATCAGCATTGCAAAGAGTTGCGTTCGCACGAGCGCGAAGCCATGCTCCAAAAATTGACCGAAGTCATCACCGAACCGGGCGCGGATGTATCTCGCGTCCAAAATGATACGCTGACACTGATTACTGGACGCTTGCTGCATCGCTCCTTGGTTCACGGTGATACTGCCGAAGTGGCGGCCTTGGCGCGGGTCATGTTTCAGGGCGAGTCGCGCGCGATTGAGCGCGACCGCCTCGATCTGGCGCGTGAACAACTTGAGTGGCGGCGCGCCCAATCCGCTCCCGCCTCCACGTCTGCTGTATCAGCTAATGAGGGCTTATGAGATATAATCTGTGATTAGGTGTTACGCGTCCGGGATAATCCGGAATAATCCGGGATAAAATTTGAAATTTTTTTCTGTTATGCGGCCAGCTGGTGAAAAAACTGTCATCATGGCCGGGAACTTATGCAACATGGCGTGCGTGACTCGACATATGTCAGAGATGGATTACCGTGAGTCATGCGCCATATGGCGTTTGACTGCGGAGAGAAATTTTAAGACGGCACATTATGACAAAACCAGGTTTTAACGGCCCGCTCACACCCGAAGAATTTCAACGGCAGATGGCGGAGTTCATGCGCCAGCATTTTCAAAACGCCGGAATCGGCACGGCCGCGAAGCCTGACTTTGAAGTCTCGGCGGACAAGCCCGAAAAGGACGCGGAGAAGGGTGATTTCGAATTTGATTACAAGCCGCGCGACATCAAGGAATATCTGGACCGCTACGTCATCAAGCAGGATGACGCGAAGAAGGTTTTGAGCGTGGCGCTTTGCGATCATTATCACCAGGTTCGGCTGGCATTTGAAGGCAAGGAAACGCCGAATTACGCCAAGCAAAACATCATCCTCATCGGGCCGACCGGCGTGGGCAAAACTTATCTCATCCGCAGCATTGCGGATTTGATCGGCGTGCCGTTCGTGAAGGGCGACGCGACGAAGTTTTCTGAAACCGGTTACGTGGGCGGCGATGTGGAAGATCTGGTGCGCGAACTTTATCGCCGCGCGGACGGCGACGTGACCAAGGCACAATACGGCATCATTTACATTGATGAAATTGACAAAATCGCCGCCGCCAACAACGCCTCGGGCCGCGACGTGAGTGGTCGCGGGGTGCAGACGAATTTGTTGAAGCTGATGGAAGAAACAGAAGTGCCCGCGCGTTCGCCGCAAGACATTGCCGGCCAGATTCAGGCAATGATGGACATCACGCAGCGCGGCAAGAAAGCCGCGGGCGTGATCAATACGCGGCACATTTTGTTCATCGTGAGCGGCGCGTTCGGCGGCTTGGAGAAGGAAGTGCGTAAACGCTTGCGCGAAGCGACAATTGGTTTTGCCGCCAAGGGCGTGAAGACCGACACCGACACGCAGGTTTTGGAACAGGCGCAGACGCGCGATTTCATCGAGTACGGTTTCGAGCCGGAATTTATCGGGCGGTTGCCGGTGCGCGTGGTGTGCCAGCCGTTGAGCGTGGATGATTTGTTCCAGGTTTTGAAATCGTCGGAAGGCAGCATTATCCGCCAATACGAACAATCGTTCGCGGCCTATGGGATCGAAGTGCTGTTCCAGGATGAGGGCCTGCGCCGCATCGCGGAACTGGCCGGCGAGGAACAGACCGGCGCGCGCGGCTTGATGACGGTTTGCGAACGGGTTTTCCGCGACATCAAGTTCGAACTGCCTTCGACGCAGGTGAAGCGGTTCGTGGTGACGCGCGAGTTGGTGGACCATCCGGCGGGTGAGCTGGCAAAACTCCTGGCGGAGCAGGCGAAGGAAGAGCGGCAGATCGCGCGCAGGCTGGTGCATGAGTTTGCGGAACGATTCAAGGAAAATC
>JAQGPB010000172.1 GCA_028293265.1 Pedosphaera sp.
CGAATTGGGCTATCGCGCCAAGGTAAGCTGGCAGGAAGGCCTGCGTCGCACGCTGGATTTTTACCGGATTTCGCCCGGCTGAAGTCAAATCCAAACCGGGCTGTGAGCTATTTGATGCTCAACGTATGCGACTCATTGTGAAATGAGAGCGTGAGATTTGAGGCGGTGATTGACGTTATCTGTGCTTCGCCAACGCGATCGTTCGGGCGCACTGTTTTTCCATTGATGATGGCCGACGGATTGCCCTTGGAAAAAAAGATTCCCTGCAGCTTGAAATCAGAAAGCGACGCAGGCTTCGGCGACGCGGCCGCCACCGGTTGGTTGGTGACCTCGCGCGCGCGCACGATCGTGGGAGAAAATAAAGAAACTTCAGAATTGCTGAAACCGGCGGCTACAGGTTTGTCCGCGACGCGGTCCACTGGTTTGACTTGGGCGTGTTTCGCCGGAATGGGCAACGCCTGTTCGGTTTGGGATGTTTGCGGCTGGCTGGTGGTCGTTTCAATTGTAAACCAGGCAAACAACGACAGCACGCAGGCGCCCGCGCCGACGAACAGCCATTTGTTTCTGGAAGCAGATCCCGCCGGTTCCATTGCGAATTCCGGTTCCGGCAATGGCTGCTGGGCTGGAATTGGCGCCGGCTTCACGGAGAGCGTCGGTGCTGGCACCGGTTTCGGCCGCGCTGCCGGTTCGAGCTTGAGGACTTCCACCACTTCGGCCTTCGGTTCGACCTTGACGCTGTCCCGGTTCAGGATTGCGTCGCGCCAGGCTTGCACCCGATTCAAAAGGCCCAGGCCATCGAGGTATGCCTCGTCCAACTTCGGCGAAATCATGCCCAATTCATCGGGGGAGATTTCGCGTTCCAGCACGTTGGCCACATGCACGGCAGTCAGCGGCGAAAATCCTTTGTTCGTGCAGCGCGATGGTTCGTGATGCAGCGCGGTCGCCTCCAGAAGGTTCAACGGCATGCCCCAAAGCCCCAGCAGATAAGCGCCAATCTCCCCGTGGTTCGCGCCAAAGACATCTTTTTCAACCGTCCAAGCGGTGAGTTGTTGTTTGAAACCGACCAGCAGCGCGCCCGAATAAGCGACTTCAAAATTGGCCGCCATCACCACCTTGCCCAGATCGTGGAGCAAGCCGGCGGTGAATGCAGCATCCGCCAGGGCGCGGTCGCGCGTCTCAAGCAGCGCCAACTGCCTCGCCGTCCGGGCCACGGCGGTGCTGTGCTGCCAGAGGCGGTCAATGGAAAAGTCCGACGCCTTGAGTTTGTCATATTGATTGAGCAATTTGATGGTCATCACCATGGTCTTGACGGTTTCAAAACCCAGGATGCCGACCGCTTCGGCGGGATCGGTGATCTCGCGGGTCAGGCCGAAACAGGCGGAATTGAGCAACTGCAGAATCTTGGTCATCATCGCCATGTCCTTCGCGATGATGGCGCCGACCTGCTCGGTGGTGGCCTCTGGCGAGCGCAGGGCGGCGACGACTTCAACATACAGTGTTGGAATGGTCGGAAGCGTGCGGATGCGCGAAATTGTTTCGCGAATGCGTTCGCCGGAAACCCAGACATCAAGGGCCAGGGCGCGTTCCACGGCGTCTTTGATGGTGGCGGCTACGTAAGGTTTGCCGAGAAACTGGTGGGCTCCGCGCGCGGTTTTTATCGCACGCTGCTTGTCCTCATCGCGCGCGGCCATGAAACGGACTGCCTTGGGATGTTTGGAACGGGTCCGGTTCAAAAGTTCGGCACCATCCAGTTCGGGCAGATCAATGCTGGCAACGACCACCTGGCAAGTCTGATCGTGCAACATTTTGAGCGCACCGGTGCCGCTCAAGGCCGGCACGACCTCCCACTGTTCGCCGAGAGCCTGGCTGAAAACCTCCGCCGCTCCAGGTTCTGCGTCCGCCACCAAAATATGTTTCTTGCTCATATTTGTTCCCTTTTGCCCTTTTAATGCATATTGCCACTGCTGACCGCAGAATCCCTGCGGTGAAATACGGCTCCGACGACATCATTAGCGATTTGTATGCCATGCCGGATAAAAGGCCGCCCATGCTTGTATCAATATTTCTATTCTAACCTCCCGCGACCAATCCGCCTTAATCGGCACATTCCTTGGTTATCGGCAGGCAATGGTCCGGACTTGATGGGAAAATGCCGAATTCCATTGTCAGCCCGCTGGTCATTGTGGTTGCATCCCTTCGCCGTCCTCCCGGTCGGTAGCTGGCTGGAAAACCGGAAAGGTCCGAACCCGGCGCCGGGGTGCATCCTCGCCCAATTAATGTTGGACGCCTTTCCCGTGCCAAGCGACTGTCCCATTCATGGCCAGGAGTCAGGACAACTCATACGGGTTGAAGCCCAGACCATGACTCGGCCACAATCGTGCTCACCCATTTGAGTGATGCCGCCTGCCCCCGTTGGGGGATAGACCGGGAGTCACAGCTTTGCTATCAAATCGCTTAAGCACCGCATTTACACCATCAGCCGTTTGGCCGGCATCCCGTGACGCCGCCCGTATGAAGGGCACCTTATGTTGTGTGCATGCATCAAATGAAGAGCGGAATTTTTCTGATGACAGCAATTGACTGGCTTCTCCGCTTGGCCTGTCTATCCGGCGGCGTCAGCAACGCGGCTCAACCTTCGTGGTCTGTCCCAAGTCAGCGTAAAAATTTTAGCCCACAACACTCCCCTAAAACCAACCCTCAAAAAAATAACCATGACAAAGCTACAGCCAATCAAAAGCGGGCTC
>JAQGPB010000177.1 GCA_028293265.1 Pedosphaera sp.
TTTAACGTTATGAACCAATCCCGTCTGGAAGTGAAAGTCGGCTTGTTCGTCCTGATCTGCCTGGTGTTGCTGGCGGTTCTGTTGCTGCAATTCAGCAAGGGCGTCACTTTTTTTCGCAAGACGTACACCGTCATTCTCAACACAGGCAATGTGGGCGGCTTGAAACCAAAGGCGTCGGTCCTGATGTCCGGCGTGCAGGTGGGGACCGTTTCCCAGACGCTGCTGTCGCCCCAGGGCACGAACGTCTCCATCTACCTGACAATCTTCGGCCAATTTGTCATTCGCAGCAATGCGCTGTTCAAGATCGAGCAATCGGGCTTTTTAGGCGACCAATATGTGGCCATCTACCCGGGACCGGCCGAGGCCGTGACCAATGTGATGGTGACCAATCAGTTGCCGTCGGGCGAAGTGGTGACCAAAGAAGTGACCGTCACCAACCGCTTCGGTCCGCTCGAAAATGGGAACGAGGTATATGCGGAACCGCCGTTCAATCTTCAGGAAGTTGCCAGAACCACCTCCGGTTTCATCCAGCGCATGGACAACACCGTGAAAAAAGTGGATGACGCCATCACCGATGTGCGGCGGCTGGTGCTCAACGAAAACACGCTGACGAACCTCTCGGTGACGGTTCAGAATTTGAAGAAAGTTTCAGAGGATGCCATCGTCACGGTCGGCAATGTCAATGGACTCATCACCACCAATGCCGCGCCGGCCAGCGCGGCAATCAGCAACCTCGTGGTATTCTCCGACCGGTTGAACGCTTTCGGCATGCAGGCCCAGGGAATATTGGGCACCAACGGACCGGCCATCACCGCCGCCATTGAAAATCTGCGCGCTTCCACGGCCACACTCACGAATCTATTGGGCGGAGTGGACGCCGGACATGGACTCGCTGGCACCCTGTTTAAAGACCAAGTGGTCGCCAGCAACGTCGCCAGCATCGCCAATAATCTGGCCGTGACGACCAGCAATCTGAACCGCCTCGGGCTTTGGCATTTTATCTGGTATCATCCCAAGCCGGAACAACCTTCAAAATAGACCATCATGTCACTTTGGTACATCCGCATTTTCTTTCTGATCCTCTGCACGCTTGGCGGGCTGGAGATCAGCCATGTGCGCCCGGAAACCATCGGCAACGGCGGGTCTCTCCTGGGCGCGCTGTTTGGCTTTGGAATTGGCGGATTTTTGATAGCGATTGACGAAATGCTCAAGGGTTTTTCGTTGCGTGCATTTTCCGCCACGAGCTTCGGTTTGTTTCTGGGCAGCGTCATCGCCTTCCTGGTTGACCACTCGGCATTGTTTGAAAATGTGGATTCAAATTTGCGCTGGCTGATCCGGCTGGGCTTGTTCCTGGGCTTCGGCTACATCGGCATCGTGCTCGCCATGCGGAGCAACAAGGAGGATTTTTCGCTCATCATTCCTTACGTCCGGTTCGCGCCGCAAAACAAGCCGGACAACCTGCTCCTGCTGGACACGAGCGTCATCATTGACGGACGCATCGCCGATCTCATCGAATCAAAGGTCATCGAGGGCCTCGTGGTGGTGCCGCGTTTCGTGCTCAAGGAATTGCAACAGATCGGGGATTCCAATGACCCGATTCGCCGCGCCCGCGGCCGGCGCGGATTGGAAATGCTCAATCGCCTGCAGCGAAGCACGCTGGCCGAGGTCAAAATCCATGAGGGCGATTATCCCGACGAAAAAGAAGTGGATGCCAAACTGGTCCGCCTCGCGCGCAATCTGAACGCCAAGCTCTTCACGAATGATTTCAATTTGGGAAAAGTTGCCGAACTTCAATCCGTCAGCTACGTGAACATCCACGAGGTTGCGAAGGCTTTCAAAACCGTGCTCATCCCCGGCGAAATGTTCCATCTGCGGCTCGTGCGCGAGGGCAAGGACAAGGGCCAGGCAGTCGGTTACCTGCCCGATGGCACGATGGTCGTCGTCAACCATGGCCAGAGCCTGATCGGCCAGGATGTGGATGTGCAGGTGCAAAGTTTGCATCAGACCGGCGCGGGCGTTATTGTTTTTGCGGAGCTGAAAACTCCCGCCGCGCCAAAGGCGGCCTGAACCGAAGCCCATGACGACCACCGGCCCGAAATTGTTTTCCAAACTCAAACGGCTTTTGCCACCCGGCGAACTCCGCCTGGAAAAATCCATCCGCGAACAGAACTCCGGGGACAAATGGTTTGCCACGCATCTGCCGGACGCGGTCGCGTTCCCGCGCAGCACCGGGTCGGTGGCCGCCCTGCTGCGGTTTGCCAATGGGCACCGGATTCCCGTCACGCCGCGTGGCGCGGGATTCGGCTATGTGGGCGGCTGTGTTCCGGTGCAGGGCGGCATTGCGCTTTCGCTTATGCGCATGAACCGGATCAGGGAAATTAATGCGCTTGATTTCGTGGCCGTGGTGCAACCCGGCGTCATCACCCAGAAATTGCAGGAAGCGGTCGAACGGCGCGGGTTGTTTTACCCGCCCGATCCGGCCAGCAGGGCCGACTGTTCGATTGGCGGCAACATCGCCACCAACGCGGGCGGACCGCGCTGTTTGAAATACGGCGTGACGCGCGATTATGTGCTCGGACTTGAAGTTGTGCTGGCGGATGGTTCCGTCGCCCGGCTGGGCAGCCGCACCCACAAGAACAAGACCGGTTTTGATTTCACCCGGTTGTTCGTCGGCTCAGAAGGACTGCTG
>JAQGPB010000191.1 GCA_028293265.1 Pedosphaera sp.
TTGTGCCGGTCAGTCGGCCACACTCCACGCTTTTTATTGGCTAAAAGCCTTCTTTTCACCCATCTTTTCCCCGCCGATGAACATTTACGATGACCTGGAAGCGCGCGGCCTTGTTGCCGATTGCACGGACAAAGCTGAACTGTTGAAGCGGTTGAACACCGCGCCCATCACGCTTTATTGCGGCTTCGACCCGACCGCCGACAGCCTCCATGTCGGCAATCTCGTGCCGCTGCTGGCGTTGCGCCGCTTTCAATTGCTCGGCCATCATCCCATTGCCGTCGCGGGCGGCGCCACCGGTTCCATCGGCGATCCCAGCGGCAAATCCGCCGAACGCCAGTTGCTCACCCGCGAAGTCCTCGACGCCAACATCGCCCGGGTCAAGGAACAGCTCCGCCGCCTGCTTGATTTCGATGCCCCGCAAAATCCCGCCCGCCTCCTGGACAACGCCACTTGGACCACGCCCGTCAGTTACCTCGATTTTTTGCGCGACATCGGCAAGCATTTTTCCGTGAACATGATGGTCGCCAAGGAAAGCGTCCGCGCCCGCATGGAAGACCGCGAAGCCGGCATCAGCTACACCGAATTCAGCTACATGCTGCTCCAGGCGTTCGATTTTTATCATCTGCGCAAGGAGTTCAATTGCGAGTTGCAAATCGGCGGCAGCGATCAATGGGGCAACATCACCGCCGGCAGCGATCTCTGCCGCAAGAAACTGGGCGCGCACGTCTTCGGCCTCACGATGCCGCTCATCACCAACGCCGATGGCTCCAAGTTCGGCAAAACCGTCGCCGGCGCCATCTGGCTCGACCCGGCCAGGACCAGTGTCTATCGCTTTTACCAGTTTTGGATCCGCACCGACGACCGCAACGTCATCGGTCACCTGAATTATTTCACCTTTCTTAGCCGCGAAGAAATTGCCGCCCTGGAAAAGCAGCACCAGGAAAACCCCGGCGCGCGCGAGGCCCACAAAGCCCTCGCGAAGGCCATGACTGATTTGATCCACGGCCCCGCCGCAACCGCCGAAGCCATCCGCGCCAGCGAAATTCTGTTCGGCGGCGGTTTGGAGGGCATTTCCGAAAGCACCTTCAACGACATCGTCGGCGAAATTCCTTCCAAGGAAATTGAGAAAAGCAAATTGGATGGTCCCGGCACGCCCTTGGTCGAACTGCTGGTCCATTCCGGACTCTGCCCTTCAAAAGGCCAAGCCCGCAAAGATGTGGAAGGCGGCGGCGTTTACATCAACAACATCCGCGAAACGAATTTCCAACGCGCCGTCACGGTCGGGGATCTCCTGTTCGGCAAACACCTCTTGCTGCGCAAAGGCAAACGCAACTACGTGGTCGTGTCGGCGAAATAAAGTTTATCCACGCGCCTGATGAACCCGGATCACCGCCACCTCCGTTAAGTTTATGGAGATTCAAAAAACAATGCCATCATTGCCGTCCGATAATCGCCGGCAAAAAAGCGGCAGCGGACTGCCGCACTCCAAGACGCTCCCGCGCCAGTTCGTACCGCTGCCAAACCTCCGCCAGGTCTTGGTCTGCGGCAGTCCGCTGCCGCTTTTCCCACGCGCGAACGCCAACCACGCCCTGCCAATTCTCTTTCCACATGTAAATCGTAAATCGCATATCGCAAATTCATTATGTCTTGTTTCCTGATCGTCGTTGTCATCTGGGTGTTTTCAGTTTGTTTGCACGAATACGGCCACGCAATTGTCGCGTACCACGGCGGCGACCATACCGTCGAGGAAAAGGGCTACCTGTCCATGAACCCCGTTTATTATGCGCATCCGGTCACCAGTTTTTTGTTGCCGATGCTGTTCATGATTGCGGGCGGCATCGGTCTGCCGGGCGGCGCGGTTTATATTGACCGTCATCTGCTCCGCTCGCGCGGCTGGGAAACCGCCGTCTCCATGGCTGGCCCGGCGATGAATCTCATATTGGCGCTCATCATCACCGCCGCGCTCAAGTTTTATCTCATTCCTTACTACCCGACGCACATCGCCACCGAGGCCCTCGCTTTCGCGCTCGTGCTGCAAATCAGCGCCGTCCTTTTCAACCTTATTCCCATTCCGCCGCTTGATGGATTTCAAGCCATCGAACCCTGGCTTTCCCAGCAATGGCGCGAGCACCTGCTTCCCATGTCCAACTACGGTTTTTTCATTTTATTCATCCTTTTTCAGTCCGTGGACGCGCTCAACGACGGATTTTGGTTCTGTGTGAGAAACGTCCTCTATTTTCTCGGCGTGCCTCCGCACTTCGCGGGCGCGGGCTTTCACGCCTTTCAATTCTGGAAACAATGATTCCGCCCGCGCGCCAGTGAACCGTTCCGCTCCAGCCATTTTTCAAATATTTAAAATCGGTTTGATGACGTGTCTGAAAATTGTAGCCGCCGACGTGAGGAGGCGGAGAACCTCGCAGATTCTCCCAAGAAATCCGCCTCCTTACGTCGGCGGCTACGGGAATTCGGCGGTTCTCAGACACTCTCTGATGGCACTGGCATTGGTGTTTTTCACCAACTCGGCATTCGCCCATGACCCCAGCAAAAGCTATCTCAGTCTCACGCTCGATTCCAACCAACTCACCGGCCAATGGGACATTCCGCTGCGCGACCTTCAGACTGTCGTGCCGCTTGACCCGGACAAAGAGGGACTTGTTTCCTGGGAAAAGCTCAACGTCCGCTACCGCGACATCACCGCCTACGCCCTGGCGCACCTGAAAATAACCGCGGACGGGCAACCCGCCATGCTGCGTATGACGAGCACCGAACCCACCGTGGAGGAGTTTGCGGACGGGCCCTATCTTCAACTCGCGTTCGACGTGGAGAATTCTTCCGGTCAAGAAGTGACGGCGACTGCAACGAGCACATCGGAACTTTCCAACCGCGCCGCTTCGCCCTCCCTCTCCTCGGGGGAGAGGGCCGGGGTGAGGGCGAGCGTAAACACTCATTTCTCCGCAATTCTGCCACCGCCCAAAACGCTCGAACTGGATTACCAGCTCTTCTTCGAAACCAATTCGCTCCATCGCGGCCTCCTTCGACTCGAAGCCAATGGCCGGACCCAAAGCGCCGTCTTCACGCCTGAACGCCGCGCACAAAAGTTCGCGCTGGCCAGCTCAAATCCCGGCCATCAGTTCCTTGTCTTCCTGCGTGAAGGCGTGTGGCACATCTGGACCGGATACGACCACATCCTTTTCCTGCTCGCACTGCTGCTGCCCTCCGTGCTGCAACGCGAAGGAGGACGCTGGCGCGGTGTGGGCGCGTTGCGGCCCGCATTCATCAACGTGCTTAAAATCGTCACCGCCTTCACCGTCGCCCATTCCCTCACGCTCACGCTGGCAACGCTTGAAATTGTGAAACTGCCGTCGCGCCTGACTGAATCGGCCATCGCCGCGTCGGTCGTGCTGGCCGCGTCGAACAACCTGTGGCCGCTGATTCGCGAACGCGGCTGGATGGTGGCCTTTGGTTTTGGACTGATCCATGGTTTTGGTTTTGCCACGGCGCTTTCCGATCTTGGCCTCGTCCACGGCGCGTTGGTGCTCACGCTGGTGGGGTTCAATCTGGGCGTGGAACTGGGACAACTCGCGATTGTGGCGCTCTTTCTGCCGGTGGCTTTCGGTTTGCGCGGGACGTGGTTTTATCAAACTCCGCTGCTGCGATTTGGCTCCGCCGGCATCGTACTGATCGCCGGTGTGTGGTTGGCTGAACGCATTCTTAATCTGAAGTTTTTGGCATTTTGATGCTGAAATGGGACTTAAGGGACGAATGGGACGAATGGGACTAACGAAATCAGTCAGCCTCAATGGTCGTGGCCGCCAGGGGACTGTCTGGTTGTGCCTCACGCCGTTCGACGTTAGTGAGGTAACGGCGCGTGGCTTCGGGGAGTTTGCGCCAGATGGAGAGGGCGAGCACGCCGCCAAGCAGCGCGAAGGGCATCAAGAAGAGCGGCCACCAATGCCAGTTGCCGCGATCCATCAAGTACGTCGTCGAGAAGTGGGGCAACCAATGCCACCAGTCACCGGAGGTCGTCAAGTAGCCCACTCCAAACGATTGCAATCCAGTGCCCAGATAGGCAAAGCCATCCACGATGCCGGAGCAGGTGGCAGTTGCCTTGCGTCCGCCGAAATCCGCAGCAGCAGTGCCGGACATCAAGGAATGAACGCCGATGACGGCCATGGAGATGCCGACGGCCGCACAACCCAGCATGAGGGGCGAGGAATACAAATAGATTGCCATCAACACCGTCATCAACAACATGAAAGCGCAAAGGCCGACCACCGGCGGCCCGCGGCGGGATTGGAAAAAGCGGTCCGAGATGAGGCCGCCGGCAAATCCGCCGATGATGCCGAAGACACACAACAACAAACCCCAGTTCTTCAGGAAATATCCCGCGCCGGGTTGTTTGACTTCGTTCGCGAAAACGAAGTACCACTGGTAAACGCCGTTGCGCAACACGCCCGAGGTGAATTCGATGGCGGCGATCAAGAGCATCAGGCGGCTGGTGAAGACGCGCTTAAGCAGATCAAGCGCGGTAAGTTTGACATGCATCTCGCCGGAAGAAGCATCGTGCGTGTCAAACGAGGCGAAGTTCGCCTCCTCGGGCGTGTCCTTGATCAGCCACCAATCGAGCAGCGCCCAAAAAATCAGCACCGCCGCCGGGATGAAAAACACGGCCCAGACGGCGTCCACGGGCGTGGCAGCCGAGGCGAAAATTTTTCGCGCCCAATCGTGCCGCCAGCCGGTAATGGCGCCGTTCACCTTGGTCATTTCCACGATGGCCGAGCCCCAATCGAAGGCGAAATAGATGCCGATGGAAATGAGCGTGCCGAACACCGCGCCAAAAACGCCGCGTTCGCGGACATGAAACCAATACGCCTTGACCTTGATGATGGACATCGCCCCATAGCTTTGAAAATACATGTTGAGCGAATAGACGAGTGAAAACGCCGTGACGAGCTTGAGGTGCAAACGGTTGGTCAAAGCCAGCCAGGTCAGGACGCCCAGCATCGCATTGGCAAGGGACGCGCCCAACGCGGCAATGATGATGCCTTTCTTGCCGCCGATCCGGTCCACCAGCGGGCCGTTGATGAGAAATGAAAACGCGTAGGTGGTGGTGCCGGCGCCGAAGATCAGCCCCAGGTCCTCCTTGGACATCAAGGTTCCGAGCGCGGTTTTTGAGACGGTGAGATTGTAACGTCCCATCACCAAAAAGGCGTAGGTCATGCCGAGCGGCAGCCAGTTGATGAAGCGGCGGACCATGAACCACCGGCCATGCCGCATCGGGTTGTTGTAGAAATAAATCACGATGACGGTCGCGAAGCAGGACCAGATTAAGAGCGAGGCCATGGTTCAGCGGTGGCTCCGGAGAGCGAAGAAAATTCCGGTCAACGCCAGCAGGAGGCCGATGACGATGAAAAGAAGACGGTTCCGCGCCACGCGTTTTTCATAGCGCATCGGGCGCAATCCCTGGATGCTGCCGGCCGCGAGATAGTTCACCAGCTTTGGATTGGCCGTGGATGGCCCGCGAAAATGATTTTTGATGCGCCGCACCAGTGCGGCGAAGTCATATTTGCGCACGCCCAAATCGTTGAAATTTTCCTTGGTCGTCGGTGTATCGCCTTTCGCCTGGAGGCGTTCCTTTTCAACTGGAACAAAAATCGGCTCATGAGCCGCGGGCGCGGGTGGCGGCGACGGCGGGTGGGGTGGGTTCGAGGCACCATGCGGCAGGGCGGTCGAGCGGAGCCGGGGTGCGGGCGGGCCGGAATCGTGTTTGGCGTCGAGACGCTTGATCTGCGCCTCAAGCGCGGCGATCTCTTCCTTCAGCGCGCGGGCGCGTTCGGAAATGGGATCAGTTTTTTTATTGAACCATCCCATGCCGGGCAGGGGTTAACGCCGCAACAACAGGATCATCAACACGCCTACCACCAGTGCGACGGTTGCGAGCGGCCAGGTGAGGGCGAGTCCCAGTTTGCAAAGCTGGCCGAGGCTTTGTCCTGCCAGCCAAGCCGACGGGGTGGCGGCATTTTTGGCCGGCGCGCCGCCTTCGACTCCGCCGGACAACACGGGAAATTTCAGGCGCGCCGCGTTCCATTCCATGCGGGCGTTTTCAATCACGGTCAAGGCCCGGGTAAGCTCCACGGCGAAATTGTCTTTGGTCCAGGTTGCCTCGTTGGTCAGTTCGACTTTTCCGAGAGCCGCCTGCATTTCAGCCAACGATTTGGCCATCTGTTCCGCGTCGCAACGGGCGGCAAACTCTGCTTCGGTGAGCAAACCGATGCCGCGGGTGAGATTCTGGATGGTTTCCTGGCGGCCATTTTGAAATTCAATCTGGCGGCGGCGGGTTTCTTCAAGGCCGGCGCGCTCGCGCTCCAGTTCCTCCTGGACGCGTTTCAACTCGGCCAGTTTCTGCTGGGTTTCGCCCACCTTGGAATCCACTTCTTCCCGGGTGGGGGCGCGGCTGGTCGCGGCAGCGGCGGCGCTCACCGTGCCGGTGTAAGCAGCCTTGCGCGCGGCCTGAAAATC
>JAQGPB010000198.1 GCA_028293265.1 Pedosphaera sp.
CATTTTCAGGCCGAGTTCGCGTTCGGTGACTTGGCCGCGATGGAATTCGGCGACGAGCCGGCCTTCATACATGACGAGGATGCGGTCGGAGAGCGCGAGAATTTCATCCAGTTCGGAGGAGACGAGCAGGACGCCGGTGCCTTCGTCGCGCGCGCGGACGATGCGGCAGTGGATGAACTCAATCGCGCCGACATCCACGCCGCGCGTCGGTTGGGCGGCGATCAAGATGCTGGGGTGCCGCTGAAATTCTCGCGCCACGATGAGCTTTTGCTGGTTGCCGCCGGAGAGTTTTCCGGCGGGTAAATCCAAATTGGCGGGGCGCACGTCATATTCCAGGATGGCTTGCGCGGCGGTCTGGCCGAGATTTTTTGAATTGAGGAAACCGGCGCGGCTGAAGGTGGATTTGCGCTGGAGGCCAAGGAGAAAATTTTCGCTGACGGGTCGTTCGAGCAGCAGGCCTTCGCGCTGGCGGTCTTCGGGAATGACGGCGACGCCGAGGTCGCGGATTTTCAAGGCGGCCCATGCGGTCACGTCTTGCGCGAGAATTTTGACCGTGCCCGAAGTGCGGCAGGTTTTGTCGCGGGGATGAAGGATGGCTTGCAGAAGTTCGGACTGGCCGTTGCCTTCGACGCCCGCGATGCCGACGATTTCGCCGCGTTGCACGGAGAAACTTACGTTGGAGAGTTTGTGACGGCTGCCCGGCGCGCCAGACAAGGTCAAATTGATGACTTCAATCGCAGGCTCGGCGAGGGGTTTCGCGGCGGGCACGGAAAGGTTGAGCGTCACTTTTCTTCCGACCATGAGGCTGGCCAATTCTTGCGGGCTGGTCTGCGCGGTTTCCAGTTCGTCGGCCGTTCTGCCCGCGCGAAGGACTGTGACGCGGTCGGTGAAGGCCATCACCTCGCGGAGCTTGTGCGTGATGAGGAGGATGGTTTTGCCCTCGGCGCGGAGGCGTTGCAAATTGCCGAAGAGGGCGTTGGTTTCCTGGGGCGTGAGGACGGCGGTGGGTTCATCCAAGATGAGAATGTTCGCGTCGCGATAAAGGAGCTTGAGGATTTCGATGCGCTGCTGGATGCCGACGGGAAGCTGCTCGACGGGCTGGTTCCAGTCCACGGGGAGGCCGTATTGTTGGGCCAGAGTTTCCAGGCGGGCGCGGCCTTTTTCGCGGTCGATGAATCCCCAGCGACGCGGCTCGGCACCAAGGAGGATGTTGTCCAGCGCGGAGTATGGGCCGGCGAGCATGAAATGTTGATGGACCATGCCAATGCCGCTGGCGATGGCGTCGAGCGGTGAGGACCAGGAACATTTTTTGCCGCGAATGAAAATCTCGCCGGTGTCGGGCGGGTAAATGCCGTAGAGCATTTTCATGGCGGTGGATTTGCCAGCTCCGTTTTCGCCGACGACGCCGTGGATGGTGCCGGGTTCGACGCGCAGAGTGACACCGGCGTTGGCCACGCAGCCATTGAACTGTTTGGTCAGTTCACGCAACTCGACTGCGGCGGGTGCGTCAGCGGGCATTGGGAGGTGATGAATTATTTAAAGGAGAAAACATCGAATGGGAAACCCACACCATGAACCGGGATTTAAACAGAAGCAAACGAAGGCAAAGAAGGTGGGAGGCGCTGGCAACTTCGGTCGGGGCGGTTCCAAGCGAAAGCGGTGTCGCCGCTGCGCTCTGCCACCGCACTCCAAGACTTGGCGGAATAGCGGACGGTTCGAGGGTTCAGGGCGCGAGATCACGGTTTTTTGTAATAATCGGGAACGATGATTTTGCCGGCGATGATGTCGGCCTTCAAGTCGTCGGCGCGTTTGCGGACATCTTCGGTGAGGATTTTGGCGTTGTGTTCGTCGGTCGAATAATCCACGCCCTGGTTGGCGAGGCCGAAATGCTTGACGCCGCCGGCGAACTTGCCCGCCTTTGCTTCCTCGATGGTCGAGAACACCGCTTCGTCCACGCGCTTGAGCATGCTGGTCAGGACGAGGCCCGGTTTGATCCAGTCCTGGTTGGAGTCCACGCCGATGGCGAATTTTTTCTTTTCCTCGGCCGCGTCGAACACGCCAAGACCGGAAGCGCCGGCGGCGATGAAGATGATGTCCACGCCGCTGTCGTATTGGTTGACGGCGAGTTCCTTGCCCTTGGGCGGATTGTTCCACGCCTCGCTGGTCACGCCGACGTAATTGGCAGTGACCGAAATCTGCGGGTTGATTTTTTTCGCGCCGGCTTCGTAGCCCATTTCAAAACGGCGGATGAGCGGAATGTCCATGCCGCCGACGAAGCCGATTTTGCCCGTCTTGCTGGTCAGCGCGGCGATGGCGCCGATGACGTAGGAGCCTTCGTGCTCCTCGAAGAGCAGCGAGCGGACGTTCGGCAGGTCCACCTGCGAATCCACGATGGCGAAATGCTTTTGGGGAAATTGGGCGGCGACTTTTTTGACCGCTTCCTTTTGCGAGAAGCCGATGCCGATGATGATGTCAAAATCACGCTGGGCAAAGGCGCGCAGGAGCGATTCGTAGGCGTTGTCATCGGCGGCCTCGGTGAATTTGAGGAAGATGCCGAGTTTATTTTTGGCCTCGGTTGCGCCCTGATAAGCGGAGGAGTTGAACGATTTGTCATCCTTGCCGCCGCGGTCCAGCACGAGGCCGACTTTGAATTGCGCCAGCGCGGGTTGCGAGGAAAGCAGAAGCAAGGCGGCGAACAAAACCAAGGCCCGGACGCCCGTGCTTTGGAAAACGGCAAAGAACCTTCGCATAATTGCCCCCTTTTCTAGGCGGAAAGCCGCGCAGGGTCAAGGTGCGGATGAAGAACGGTTGGGAAACATCGAACATCGAACATCCAACATCGAATAGCCGAATTGTCAGGTCGTCGCCTGACTTCGATGTTTTTGGGAATGGGAAGGAAGGCCGGCCTACGGATGCGTCAGGCGGAAGAATTGATTGCCGCTGACCGGGAGGGTCACGGTGTTGGAACCGCCGATCACGGTGATGGGAAAGGTGGTGGTGTTCACGTTGACCCAGTTCGTGCTGGCCGGGTTCGCGCTTTGCTGCGGGGTGAAACCGGTGAACGCCGACGGCCAGGACAAAACCGCGGTGGTGGTATTGTTGGTCGTGCGGAGGGTGAGGAAGGGCGAGCCGGGCGTCTGCACGGCGGCGATGATGCCCCAGAAACCGCCGGTCAAGGAATAAGGCCCGCCGACAAGAGTTCCGGCATCGGGCTGGCCGATGGTGCCGGAGACAGTATAAACACTGCCGGTGCTCGTGCCGCCGCCGCCGGCGATTTTATACCACGAAATATCGTAGGTTTGCGCATGGCTGTTCATCGCCAAGCCGAGAAACAGGCTGGCGGCCAAAAGCAGGAGCAGAGTTGAGCGTCTCATAGGCAGAGGGAGACTGGCTTAATTGGTGGGAAATGGCAAGCAATTAATGGCAATTAATGGCCTGAAAAAATGGCTCAAACGAGCGGTTTTTTCCAAATGGGCACGACGCGTTTCATTTCGTCAATGAGCCATTGGCCGGCGGCGAAGGCTTCGCCGCGATGGGGGGCGACAATTTCAACCCAGAGCGACGGCTCATTGATCTTCACCTGGCCGAGTCGGTGGACGAGGCGGACGGACTCGACGGGCCAGCGTTTCTCGATTTCATCGAACAGCAGGCCAAACTGATGTTCGGCCATGCGTTGGAAGGACTCGTATTCGATGGCTTGTATGGGAGCGCCCGACTCGGTGTCGCGGACGACGCCGGTGAAATACACCGCCGCGCCCATGCCGCCGGACATGGTTCGCTGGCTGACCAGCGACGGCTCGTTGATCGGTTCGGTGGTGATGAGGAGCTGGCGTTTCATCCGCCTTGCACGGGTGGAAAGAGCGAGACTTCGTCGCCCGGTTTCAAAACATAATCGCGGCCCTGATACTCGACACCGACGGCGACCAAGGTGGAATTTTTCAAAGCGGCCCATTTCGGAAACTGCGCGCCGACGAGCAGGAGCAAATCATTGAGCGTGGCGCCATCGGCCAGCGTCGCGGTGGTTTCGGCGCAACCGGCCACGTCTTTGAAATAGGAATAAAAATGGACGGAGACCTGCATCAGGGAATTGCGGATTGCGGATTGCGGATTGCGGATTGGGGAAGGAAAAGCGTCGGCTTGCGGTGGGCGCGGCAAGGCACACGGCTTGCAGGTCGCAAATTGATTATGCCGCCCTTATGGGACTTGGGATCATTGAACGTTGATTCTACAAATATGGCGCTCCTACGGAGCTTGAGAAAGGCAATCGTTGCAGCAAGCTCCGTAGGAGCGCCATGTTTATAGAAAGCAAGCGCAACACCTCTGCAAGCTCCGTAGGAGCGGCATGAATCCAAATTTTTTGCCCGCATGGAACGCTGCGATTTCATGCGCATGCCGATATCGCTGTTCTGAAAACATTCATTCACGGACGGTCTTTTTTCGATTTTTTGCGCACGGGTTTAATGGCGCGCTTCGCGGCTTGTTTATACATCTGCGGATGAAGCACGCCGACGAACGGGAGGTTGCGGTAGCGCTCGGCGAAGTCCAGGCCGTAACCGACCACGAAGAAATCCGGGATTTCAAAGCCCACATAATCAGCCTGCACAGGTTCGACGCGGCGCGCAGTTTTGTCCAGCAGCACGCAGGTCTTGATGCGCCGGGGTTTCAGGGCGCGAAGCTTGGCGAGCACTTTGAAAAGGGTTTTGCCGGTGTCCAGAATGTCATCCACCAACAGCACGTCGCGCCCGCGGACGTCCAGGCGCAATTCCTTGGTGAAGACCAGTTCGCCGGATTCGGTGCCCAATCCGTAGCTGGAGACACCCATGAAATCCAGGCGCAATGGCAGTGAAAAATGGCGGATCAAATCGGCCAGAAACATCACCGTGCCGTTGAGCAGGGAGACGACCACCATTTCGCGACCGCGAAAATCATGCTCGATTTCAATCGAGAGTTCGCGGATGCGCCGGGCGATCTGGGCATCGCTGATCAGCACGCGTTCAACCTCGCGGTGCCAGCGCGCGGGCACGGGTGGGGAGCGCAGGGATGGAACGGCGGGCGCGGTTTTCATTTTTTTGGGCAAGCAAACATCATGCAAGAATTGTAGGCGACGGCTTGAAGTTGTCCAGCGTCCAAAGTCTTTGTAGCAAAAAATGGATCTGCTCACTTCCATTTTTCCTACTTAGCCAATCGCCGAATCTGCCGATACCTTTCCATGAAAGTGATCGTTCAAAATATCGCGGCCCGGCAGTTCCTCGCGGCGGATGGCCGGTGGGTCGCCAACAAGGCCGAGGCCCGGGATTTCTTCACCCTGTTGCGCGCCTACAACTTTGCCCAACTGAATACCTCCGTCCGTTTCCGCGTGCTATTGCATTGTACGGACGATGGTTACTCCGCCAGCATTGTTGAAGGCGAGGGGATGGCTCAGGCAAAGAAGGAAACTCATTGCGCCTCCGCGGCCACAGGCTCGCGTCGTCCCTCAAAGAGCGAACCATCGAGCAGGTTTGATTGGACAGCAAGTCTCGACCAGTCGCGCTTTCACCTGAACTGAGCGGCGGACGAATGATAGCAACGCGGCTTTTAAGCTTCCAAATCCTCACTGATATTCGCTGGGATCGAAATGTCTTGGGCGAGAAATATCTGAATCCGGAATGCTCTTAATGACCGCAGTTATAATTTCCTTTGGGTATTTAAAAAGTCGTAGTATATCTTCAAGAATTGATCTCTTTCGCGGATTGCTAAGATTACTTAAAACCCAATATGGAGTCCCATCCAGTTTTTGTGGGTTTGTACTGCGGCCGCTCTTTTCGATGGTTGATGGATCTTTTGAAATCTGAACGCGCCGCCCTCTTTTGTAACCATCGAGTTTTTCAAAATCGGCAGGATGGTTGGTATAAAGATATCTAAGAACATCAAAATATCGGCTCTTAAAATCTCCGCGCAAAAATTCTGGAGCCTCAACGAATTCGATAAACGAATGTTTCTGTGCGACTGAATCAGGGCTTCTTGTTGGAGATGGGGTAACAGGCGATGTCACCCCGCAAGGTCCCCCCTCCGCGTCGATTAATAGTCGTTTGATTACTTCATTCGGCGTATCGCCGAATCCGATAACTCTTTTTGCAAGAGTGTGAAAAACTGAATCTTCAATCTCAATGGTTTTCATCTCGGAAAGAGTATATCCGGTTAACTGGATTAATCCAGTAAAAAGATAAAATAAAACTAAATGTGTAATAGGCTCAATTTCAATCTGTTAGAAAACGAATTGGGTAATGTCATTGGCGATCCGGTGCAAGGTTTGGATTAAATGAACTTTCAAAATCGTCACAATTACGATTGCCCGGCATCTTAAAATAATCATTCGCTTGCGAAACAATTTTAATTTTAAAATGGAGCCATGAAATCTAAACGCGCCGCCAAGCCTCCGCTGAAATATATTTTGCTCAACCCGCGCAACTACGCCTACCTCTGCGAATGCCGGAGCCATGCGCGCGATGCGGTGCTCGATTCGTTGCGGGCGCGGACGGAGGCCCTGGGTGAAATTGCCATGATGCAGATCGGCCGCGATCAGGGGACGTTCATGACCCTGTTGGTGGCGGCAACTGGCGCGCGGGAGGCCATCGAGATCGGCACGTTCACGGGCTACAGTTCGATTTGCATCGCGCGCGGACTGCCGGCGCGGGGGCGGTTGCTTTGCCTGGACATGAGCGAGGAATGGACCGGCATCGCGCGGAAATACTGGGCGCGCGCGGGCGTGGAACAGAAAATTGAGCTGCGATTGGCTCCGGCATTGGAATCCTTGAAAAATTTGGAGGGCGGTCGCAAGTTTGATTTCGCCTTCATTGATGCGGACAAGACGGGATACGATGCCTATTACGAGGCCGTGCTGCCGCGGATGCGTCCGAACGGCTTGATACTTTTCGACAACATGCTGTGGGGCGGCCGTCTGGGCGGCAAGCGGCGCATCACCAATGAAGATGGCCGGGCCATTGACAAGCTGAACCGGAAGCTCGCGCGGGACAAACGGGTGGAATCAGTTTTGCTACCCGTTGGGGATGGATTGCAAATTTGCCGGGTTCTGTCGCGATAAACCGATTCACTGACCCGCCTTTTTTCGCAGTGTCACGACCGTCGCGCCCCAACCGCTGAACTGCGGATGGTCGAGCGCGTAGGAAATCACTTCGGGATTTCGCGCGAGCAAGGCGTGGACGGTGCGACGCAAATTGCCAATGCCTTTGCCATGGATGATGCGCACCTGGAGAATGCCGCGTTCCTGGCACGCGGCGAGATAGTCGGGAACAAGGTCCTTTATTTCACGCGGTTGAAAAGTGTGCAAATCGAGCACGCCATCAATCGGCAACTCGATGGGATCGGTCGAGTCCATGGGAAAATATGGCGCGCGAAAGGAGTTGAAACAAGTTTCGTTTCAGGCCACATGCATCGCAATAATGTGCGCCGATGATTGTGTTCCGTCCGATTTTTCGGCAGTGTCCGAATTTGAATGGGTAGCACAGGCAACCTGCCTGTGCCGGTCGGCTACCAGCCGACCGGAACGAGTAAGGCGCTGGTTGGTCAATCAGACACTGGCTTGCAAACCGAGGCTCCCTTCCATTCCGCCGGGCTGGTAGCCCAGCGGCACGGGCAGGTTGCCCGTGCCACCCAAAATAGGACACTGCAAATTTTTCCTGCGACTTGTCTTGACTGGGCCCGGCGTAATTTTTACGCTACCCGCATTGCCCGGCTACAATGCGGGTAGCGCGATTTTTAAAAGCAAAAATTTGGTTTCACAAAAAAAATTACGGAAGTTTTTGATTTTAGAGTGAACGTGGAAGGTTCATCTTTTCCTCCCATGAAAATACGAACAGCCGTGCCGGGTGACCTGAAGGTTATTGCGGATTTTAACATCAAACTCGCGCAGGAAAGCGAGAGTCTGAAACTGGACGCGCAGACCGTCACCGCCGGCGTGGCTGCTGTATTGAATGACGAATCCAAGGGCATCTACTTTTTGGCCGAGACGGCGGGAGTCGTCGTGGGCCAGTTGATGATCACCCACGAATGGAGCGATTGGCGGAACGGCGATATCTGGTGGATACAGAGCGTGTATGTGAACGAGGCGTTTCGCGGGAATGGCGTGTTCAAGGCCTTGTTCCAGCATGTCGAAACACTGGCGCGGGAATCCGGCGAGGTTTGCGCCCTGCGTCTCTACATGGAAAAGCACAACGAACGCGCCCGCCGCGCTTATCAAAAGTTGGGGATGAAAGAGACAGCTTACGAAGTGTTGGAATTTGCCATCTTCGACCAGGCCGCCGGGTGAATTCGAAAACCTAAGCTGGCTCAAGCTTTCGGAAACGCTCTTCAGCGTGCGTGCGGACACTCGGCGGACAGGAAATTGCGCAGCCGTTGCTGCGTGCCGGCATCCAGCGAGCGGGGAAAATAAAACCGCCTTGACCAATAACGGATGGTAATATTCTTCAACCCCAAATCGTTTATGAAATACGCGATGCGGCTGTGATACGGAGCGAGAATGCCACTTACCTTCACTTCACCCGAACGTGAAGCGCAGATTTTGCTGTCAGGAAAAAGGTGCGCCAACATTGGAGGGCAAGTTTATGGCAATTTCGGCGCATTCGTCAAACATACGTTGCCGAACTTTAAACTTTAATCCTCAAACCTTAAACTGTATTTATCGCGTATGGAAAAATCTGACCAGCTTCGCGAACTCTTTCGCATGCAACGGGACCTGAACCAGCGCATCGGCGTCAACACCGACGCCATGTCCGAGGAGGAAAAGACCAAATGGATCCTCAATTATTGCCGCGCGATGTCCCAGGAAATGGCCGAGCTGACCGACAGTGTTCCCTGGAAATGGTGGGCCAAGTATCAGAAGTTCGACGAACAAAACGCCCGCGTGGAAGTCGTGGACCTGTTCCATTTCCTCATCAGCATGGCCCAGGTGCTCGGCATGAGCGCCGACGATGTTTTCAACGCCTACGTCAAAAAGAACGAGGTCAATTTCAAGCGCCAGGAATCCGGCTACGTGAAAAAAGACCACGACGATTCAAAGCATATTTAGCGGGCTCCTATTGATCCTCAGAAACGTAATGTCACTGCCGGCGACCATCAATTAGTGGCGAAAAAACGGCGACTGCAACCAGAACTTACGAATTACCCGCAGGGCCGCGCCATGTTCTCCCTCTCCTCGGGGAGAGGGCGGGCGTAAACACTAACTTTCACTGACATTACTTTCCTGAGTCTCAATAATAAACGCCAAAGGACCATTTGGCTTGCCCAATTCTATCCAGCACAGCACTTTGCTCGCGCATGGCGGACAACTTGCTGGACCAATGATGATTTTTGAGGTCCAAATGCAGAAAAACCATCCTTTTGGCGTGTAGGGAAAAATGTTTTTTTCAGGCTGCGAAAAATACTGGTTTTTTTGAAAGAAT
>JAQGPB010000503.1 GCA_028293265.1 Pedosphaera sp.
GGTCCAGCCCAGCCAGGGAATGCCAATCCGGTCACCCGGCTTGAATCGGGTCGCGCGTTCGCCCAATTCGGCCACGGTGCCGACGATTTGATGTCCGAGCACCAGCGGCAATTTGGGATTCGGCAGCTCGCCATCATATATGTGCAGGTCCGTGCGGCAGACCGCGCAAGCGTGGATCTTGACCAACGCTTGGCCCGGACCGGGTTTGGGCGTGGGGAGTTCAACCACTTGGAGAGGTTGTCGAGGTTTGATCAGCGCCATGGCCCGCATACATATAATTGAATCCATCAATGGCCCGTGGTCAAGCGAGGGTAAAATTTGTGCAGAAAATTTTATTGGGCAAAATCGTGGGAATCGGTACAAGTTCTTCCCATGACAAATGATTTCAGGACCGAAGCGGATTCGATGGGTGAAATGAAGGTGCCGGCGGACGCCTATTACGGTGCGCAGACGGCACGGGCGGTCGAGAATTTTCCGATCAGCAATCTGCGTTTTTCGCGGCCATTTATCAAGGCTTTGGGGCTGATCAAAAAGCACGGGGCGGCCACGAATGCCGGGCTGGGTTACGTTCCGCCGAAGATTGCGCAGGCGGTTCAGCAGGCCGCGCAGGAGGTGATTGACGGCAAGTGGGACCATCAATTTGTGGTGGATATTTTTCAGACCGGTTCGGGCACCTCCACCAACATGAATACCAACGAGGTGATTGCCAATCGCGCCATTGAAATTCTCGGCGGCACACGGGGCGACAAATCGGTTCATCCGAACGACCACGTCAATTGTGGCCAGTCCAGCAACGATGTCATACCCACGGCAATTCACCTGGCGACGCTGGACTCCATTGTCCACCAATTGATTCCGGCGATGAAGGAACTGCATGCCGCACTGGATGCGAAGGCGAAGGAGTTTGACGTCATTCTCAAGATTGGCCGGACGCATTTGCAGGACGCGACGCCGATCCGGCTGGGGCAGGAATTCAGCGGTTACGCCAGCCAAGTGGAGCACGGAATTGAGCGGCTGGAAAAGCTGGAGGCGAATCTTGGGGAACTGGCCCTTGGCGGCACGGCGGTCGGCACGGGCATCAATACGCACATTGATTTTGCGCGCAAAACCATCGAGGGCATCGCCCGCGAAACGGGCCTCAAGTTGCGCGAGGCAAAAAATCATTTTGAAGCGCAGGCGTCGCGCGATGCGGCGGTGGAGGCGGGCGGCGTGTTGAAAACGGTGGCGGTCAGCTACATCAAGATCGCGAACGACATTCGGCTACTTGGGTCGGGGCCGCGCTGTGGCATCGGAGAGTTGAAATTGCCTGCGACCCAGCCCGGCTCGTCCATCATGCCGGGCAAGGTGAATCCGGTGATGTGCGAAATGTTGATCCAGGTCGGCGCGCAGGTGATTGGCAATGACGCGGCGATTGCTTTTGGCGGCGCGTTTGGCAATTTTGAATTGAACGTGATGCTGCCTGTCATCGCGCATAACTTGTTGCAGGCGGTTGAATTGCTAACCAACGGCAGCCGCGTCTTTGCCCGACGTTGCATCGCCGGTCTCGAAGCCGATGTTGCGAAGTGCGAAGGCAATATCGAGAACAGCCTTGCCATGTGTACCGCGCTCGCGCCGGTCATTGGCTACGACAAGGCCGCGAAGATTGCGAAAGTGGCTTACGAAAGCGGGAAGACGATTCGACAGGTGGCGTTGGAAACTTCCGGCTTGGACAAGGCCAAGCTCGATCAATTGCTTGATGCCCGCAGTCAGACTGAGCCGGGCACAGGGGCGGGCGGCAGCGCGGGAGGGTGATTTTTCAATCAATTTTCATTTCGGTTACCGATAGCCCATGCAACATGTTTTCTTGGGATGGCAAGTGCGGTTAAGAAGGATTCAACGTCAACTTCCGGATGTAAAGAACGTTCATTGCCGATCAGTTCAGTCTTATCAGGATGACGTCCACGGTAATAAGAACGCAGTGCAAACTGTTGCCCGTCGGGCGTCACCAGCAAAGCTGCTTTGCAGTAATCGAGAGCGTCTTTCGTTATTTGAAAATCAATGCCCCTCAGTTCGGTAATCCGCTTTGGGGACAATGCTAACACTGCAAACTCCTTTGCAAGGCCATGCTCCATATCACATAATTCTAGTTGCGAGAAATTATGATTCAAGCTGAGGTAAATTAGAGTTTGGGGCTTTAGACTTCCAGCAAAATTCGTGATGGCGCTTCCACGAGTTCCTTGATGCGTTTGAGGAACGTCACTGCTTCGCGCCCGTCAACGACGCGATGGTCGTAGGTGAGGGCGACGTACATCATCGGGCGGATGACGACGTTGCCTTCGCGGGCGACGGGACGGTCCTGGATGGTGTGCAGGCCGAGGATGCCGCTTTGGGGCGGATTGACGATGGGGGTTGAGAGCAGTGAGCCGTACACGCCGCCGTTGCTGATGGTGAAGGTGCCGCCTTCCAATTCGTCGGGCTTCAATTTGTTTTCCTTGGCGCGCTGGGCGAACTGGCTGATGGCGGTTTCAATCTCGGCAAAACTCAATCGTTCCGCGTTGCGGATGACGGGGACAACGAGGCCTTTGCCGCCGCCCACGGCCACGCCGATGTCATAGTAGTTGCGATAAACGATGTCAGTGCCGCGCACTTCGGCGTTCACTTGCGGCACCAATTTCAGGGCTTCGACGACTGCCTTGACGAAGAAGGACATGATGCCGAGCTTGAGGCCGTATTTCTCTTGGAAAGCGGGTTGGAATTCCTTGCGCAAGGCCATGACGGCCGACATGTCAATTTCGTTGAAAGTTGTGAGCAAGGCGGCGGTTTGCTGGGCTTCGACCAGATGCTTCGCGACGGCGCGGCGCAAGGGACTCATCGGCACCACTTCTTCTTGGCGGCCATCCTTGGCTGCAGGTTGCGGCGTTCGCGGGGTGGCTATTGGTTTCGGGGCCGGCTCTTTTTGTCGGGCTTCTTCTTTCGGTCTCCAGAGAGTCGTATGGGGATCATCGGTGGGTGCTGCCGTCGCCGGCTTGGGGGCTGCTTTGGCGGGTGCGGCTTCGTGTCCGTTGCCGGGTGTTTTCGGGGTTTCAACGGGTGGAGAGATTCTTTTGGCGGGGGCGGGTTTGGGTGAGGTTTCACCCGGTTCCAGATAAGCGATGATTTCCCCGACAGATGCGGTTTGGCCTTTTTGTTTCAAAATTTTTGTGAGCCGGCCGGCTGCCGGGGATGGGAGTTCGACTGTCGCTTTCTCGGACTCCAAGGATACGACATTTTCGTCCCGTTGGACGTCGGCACCTTCAGGTTTCAACCAGTCGCCAATTTCCACTTCGGTGATGGATTCGCCGACTGCGGGTACTTTTAGTTCAATGGCCATAAATGCAAGAAGATTAGTGAATACGCCCGCCCTCACGGGCGAAAGATGGAGTGGTGGAGTGTTGGAATGATGGGGAGTGCGCCAGACTTTGGGTGCATTGCGCGCTGGGTCCGGAGATGCTCGCGTTGCTCGCCTCGCTTCGCTCGAAAGTGTTAGTTTTTGACGGAACGACAACCCAGGGTAGTCTCGCAAAACTATGAGCGAGACAACACCGTTGCTGGGATCTGTGACGAAACCCCGTTGGGGTTTTAAGATGGGAGGCTGAAAGCAGCGAAGTGCCGCTGTACGGGGCCGAGAAGAGTCGCGCGTGTGTTTTCATGCATGTTTCTCCAACGATTGCCAACAACCATCGTTAAATCATTTTATCACTTTCCCAAAGCTTCTGCGAGCAACTGCTGCTGTTCGAGCCGGTGGGAATTCGCCGAGCCGGTGGCGGGACTGGCGGAAGCCGGGCGGCTGACGCAGGCGAACGGAAAACGTTTGCGAATCGGTTCGCCAAACTCCGCGTTGACGTAGCGCCATGCGCCCATGTTTTCCGGTTCTTCCTGCACCCAAAAAACGGGCGTCCCATCCCGATAAGGCGCGAGGACTGATTTCACCTGTTCCCATGGCAGAGGATAAAGCTGCTCGAAACGAATGATCGCCACATCGATGCGATTAGTTTCTCGGCGTTGTTTCTCCAGATCGTAAAAAACTTTTCCGGTGCAGAGCAGAATGCGTTTGGTTTCCGCCGGTGCGAGCGGATCAGGAATGATTTTTTGGAATGTTCCGGCGGCGCATTCATCGAGGCTCGAAGCAACGCGCGGGTCGCGCAACAGCGATTTGGGCGTCATGACCACGAGCGGCTTGCGCCAGCGTTGCAAGACCTGGCGACGCAGCAGATGGAAATATTGCGCAGCCGTGGTCGGATAGGTCACCTGCATGTTTTGCTCCGCCGCCAAGGCGAGAAAGCGTTCGAGGCGCGCGCTGGAGTGTTCCGGGCCGCTGCCTTCAAAACCGTGTGGGAGCAAGAGCACCAATCCCGAGAGGCGTCGCCATTTGTCCTCGGCGCTCGATATGAATTGATCAATGATGACCTGACCGGCGTTCGCAAAGTCTCCATACTGCGCCTCCCACAAGATCAGTCCCTCGGGGCAATCCAAGCTGTAACCGTAGTCGAAGCCGAGCACGCCGGCTTCGGAGAGCGGACTGTTGATGATTTCGACGGGGGCGAGAGGGGTTGAAGGTTGAGGGTTGAGGGTTGAGGATGGCGGTTGGGCGGCATCTTCGATGGGGGGCAGGTTTTGGAGCGGGATATAGGGATGACCGTCTTGGTAATCGTAGAGAATCGCGTGGCGCTGGCTGAAGGTGCCGCGTCCGCTGTCCTGGCCGCTTAGGCGGATACGGCGGCCTTCCGTTGCGGTGACGGCGAACGCGAGCGCCTCGGCGGATGACCAATCAAGAGGCGCTTTTCCTTTTGCCATCTCGCGGCGCGTTTCGAGGAAGCGTTGGATTTTTGGATGCGGATGAAAATCTTTTGGCAATTCGGTCTGGCGTTCCAGCAGCATGGCCAACTGTTCCTTTGTCGCGCCGGTTTTGACTTCGGTGGCTGCCGATTCTAACCCACCGGCGAAGCCGCTCCAGATGCCGCGCGGTTCTTCGCTTGGCGGACGGTAATCGGAACTGTGTGCGGCGGACAACTCGCGCTCCAATTGTTCACGGCGTTGGGCGGCGATTTTGTCGGCCTCCTCGCGGGTGATTTCATTGAGCTTGAGGAGATGTTCGAGATAGCCTTCGCGGACGGATTTGCGCTGGTTGATTGCGCGATATAACAACGGCTGGGTGAATGACGGTTCATCACCTTCGTTGTGGCCGAGGCGCCGGTAACCATACATATCAATGAACACGTCGCGCTTGAAGGTGGAACGAAAATCCATAGCGAGCTGGACGACTTGGGCGACGGCTTCGGGGTCTTCGCCGTTCACGTGGAAAATCGGGCCCTGTACCATCTTGGCGACGTCGGTGGCGTAATGGGTGGAGCGGCCTTCTTCGGGCGACGTGGTGAAACCGATCTGGTTGTTGATGACGACATGGAGCGTGCCGCCGACCGAGTAGCCGGCCAGCCGGTTCAAGTTCAAGGTTTCCTGGATGATGCCCTCGCCGGCGAATGCGGCGTCGCCGTGGATGAGGAGCGCCATGCCGCGCACGCGCTCAGAATCGCCGGCGCGGTCCTGCTTGGCGCGGGTGCGGCCCAGCACGACGGGATTCACAAATTCGAGGTGGCTGGGATTG
>JAQGPB010000225.1 GCA_028293265.1 Pedosphaera sp.
GAAGGGGGGAGCCAGGGGCGCGGGTGGCCTTGGCGGCGACCGGGGCGGCGTCCGGGGCGGGCGCGGTCCCAAGGGCTGGTGGCGGGTGGGGTTCTGTAACACATCGAAATTGCGTTTTTAAGTGTGATTAAGTGTTACAAGGCGTTACAGGGCGTTACGAAACGTTGGGGGGACGGGGCAAACGCAGGGTTTTCCACACCGGGGCTGAAGGATGGCAACTGCGGGTGCTGTCTTTTTTTGACCATTTGAAAAAGAATCTTTTCTATTTTTTAGGTGAATTAAGGCGGGTCAATTTCATGGTGCTTGAACTGGCCAGGCGCCGGAAGCGCCGAGGTTTCAAGGCAAAGGAAATTGTTTCCGGCAGCCGCTTGGCCGGTTCTCGTGGACACCGGAGGGTGTCCTCTGTGTGTGCCCTTGGTCACACTCAAATCGAAAGGATTTTTACATAATGGGGGGCTGGTTGTCCAGCTTTTTTGGCTGGTGATCATCAAATTTATCCTGCCGGGGAAAAAATTGTCGAAGATTTCTGTATGGGGCAACAATAGTATTTGCAGCGGCTCCCGGATTTGGTTTGCTGGTGGCATGATTGACTCCGCATCCGATGGTCCTGGCGGCTCCGCCGATTTGAAAAAATCGCGGCGCAAGAAGGCCGGCTTTTCGGATGCCGCTCCCAAGGTTGACCGGCTGCCGCCGCATTCGCCCGAGGCGGAGCAGGGCGTACTGGGTTGCGTCTTGATTTCGCCCAACGACTGCCTCGGGGAATGCGTGGAAAAATTAAAGGCCGGGTTCGAGGTTTTTTACGATCTGCGCCACCAGACGATTTTTGAAACGCTGGTGGAAATGTACGACCAGCGCGTGGCGATTGACATCATCACGCTGCACGACCGGTTGAAGAACAAGCAGCGGCTCGAAGAAGTCGGCGGGCTGGTTTATTTGAACTCCTTGCCGGACACAGTGCCGTCCGCCGCCAACCTGAGTTACTACCTCGAAATCGTGTTGGAGAAATATGTCCTCCGGAAAATGATCCAGACTTGCACGGAGGTCGTGGGCCGGGTTTACGACCATGATGGGGAAGTGGACACGTTGCTGGACGAAGTCGAGCGCGACATCCTTCGCATCAGCGAAACGCGGGTTGAAGGCAAGACCGACAAGATCAAGGATCTGGTCAAAAAAGCCATCAGCACCATCGAGGATTATCATCAACGGCAGGGGATGCTGACCGGCGTGGGCACCGGCTTTGCGGACCTCGACAAAATGACGAGCGGTTTGCATGGCGGGGAAATGATTGTGGTGGCCGCGCGGCCGAGCATGGGCAAGACCAGCTTGGCGATGAACATTGCCGAGCATGTGGCCATCGAGGAGAAGCTGCCCGTGGGGGTGTTCAGCCTGGAAATGACCTCGGACTCGCTGGTGCTGCGAATGCTTTGTTCCCGGTCGCGGGTGAACCTGCGGAACGTGCGGGAAGGATTTCTGGCCGAGCGTGATTTTCCCAAGCTCACCGGGGCGGCGGGCAAGCTGGCGGCGGCGCCATTGTTCATTGACGACACCTCGGGCATGTCCATTCTGCAACTGCGGGCCAAGGCGCGGCGCATGTCGCAGCAATATGGCATCAAACTGATTGTGATTGACTACTTGCAACTGCTCCATTCTACTGCGCGCCGGGCCGAAAACCGGCAGCAGGAGATTGCGGACATCTCCAACGGAATCAAGTCCTTGGCAAAGGAACTTGATGTGCCGGTGATTGTGCTGAGCCAGTTGAACCGCGAGCTGGAGAAAGACAAAGACCGCAAGCCCCGGCTGTCGGACTTGCGCGAGTCAGGCGCGATTGAACAGGATGCGGATGTGGTGGCTCTGCTGTATAAGCCAAGCCGCGGCGAGGATGAAGAAGCCGGCGGCGGGGGCGGTGAGGAGCAGGATGCGGTGGCGGTGAACCTGCTGATTGCCAAGCAGCGCAACGGACCGACGGGCGATGTGCATTTGACGTTCCTCAAATCGTACACGCGGTTTGAGAGCGCGGCGAAGGTCAGCAACGACGATGTGCCACAATGACAATGACGACAATGTGCCAGGAAAAGTTTAAGTGATGAAATTTCTGATCCGCCAAGGCGGCCTCCTGGCGCTTTTATTATTCGGCTGGCTGCCCGCCATCCAGGCACAGACCGCCTTGGACCAGGTCGCCAGCGTCGTCGTGACCAATGTCGGACCCCAGGTCGCCAGCGATTCGCTCATCCGCGCGAACATCCACGTCAAGCCGGGCGACCATTATATCCGCAGCAGCGTGGACCAGGACGTGCTGAATCTTTACAACACCGGATTTTTCTCCAACATCCGCGTGACCGATCAGCGGACCGACCAGGGGGTCATTCTTACCTACATCCTCCAGGGCAAGTACCGGCTGACCGGGATCAACTTTGAAGGGAACACAAAATTCTCGACGGCCAAGCTTTCGAAAAAGCTGACGTCCAAAATCGGCGATCCGCTGGACGAGCGCAAACTTTTCAACGACAGCCAGGAAATTGAAAAGATGTACGAGAAGTCCGGCTACCAGCATACCACGGTCAAGTATGTGCTCGGCAATTTTGATTACGAGGCGGGCCGGGCGAACGTGACGTTCCAAATCCAGGAGACGCTCAAGGTGAAAATCATCGAGGTTGATTTCACCGGGGCCACGGCTTTTTCCCAAAAGAAGCTGCGCAAGGTCATCAAGACCCGCAAGCACTGGATGTTTTCCTGGCTCACGCGCAAGGGCTTTTTCAAGAAGGACCAGTTTCAGGACGACCAGGAAACGCTGGCGGACTTTTACCGCAACGCGGGCTACATTGATTTCGAAATCAAGGACATCAAAATCACCAATCCGACGCCGAAGACGATGAAGATCGAATTCATCCTCACCGAGGGGAACCTTTACAAGGTGGGCGCCGTCTCGATCAAAGGCAACAAACTCTTCACCACGGAGCAGATCATCGCCGGTTTGAAACAGCAGCATATTGACAGCCGCTCCAAGACCAACATCGGCGTTCATGGCATGGAGGCGGATGTCGGCATGACCTTCAAGCCGGGAGCGCTGGCCTATGACATCAGTGCCATCGAGGATTTCTATGGCTCAAAAGGTTATCTCAATGTCCGTCAGGGGCAGAATCTGCAGGTGCGACGAATTCCGAACACGGAGACCGGCACGATGGATCTTGAGTATAACATTGAAGAGGGTGACAAGGTGTATATTGAAAAGATCCTGATCAAGGGCAATGTCAAGACCAAGGACAAGGTGATCCGGCGCGAACTTGCGGTTTCGCCTGGTGACGTGTTTGACATGGTGCGGGTGCGGCGCAGCAAGGACCGTCTGCAGGGGTTGGAATTTTTCGAGAAAGTGGACACCAAGCATGTGCCCTCCGATTCCGGCGTGCTGAATCACGACGACCTGATCGTGGGTGTGGATGAAAAATCCACCGGGAATTTCACTTTCGGCGCCGGGTTCAACACTGTGGAAAGCCTTTTCGGTTTTGCGGAAATCAGCCAGGCCAACTTCGATTTGTTCAACCCGCCCTATTTCACCGGCGGCGGCCAGAAATTCCGCCTGCGGGTGCAGTTGGGCACCCAGGAGCAGGATTATTTGGTGTCATTTGTCGAGCCATGGTTTCTCGACCGCAAGCTCCGCCTTCAGGTGGATCTTTATCGCTCGGTGCTCAATTACGTCAGCCTTGATAATCTGTACGATGTGACCCGCACGGGCGCGAGAGTGAGCCTGACGCGCGCGCTGGGAAGCGAGCTGCTCATCGGCAGCGTGAGCTATGCCTTTGAAGATGTCGGCATCAACAATGTAAACACCAACGCGCCCACGACCATATTGAATAGTGCCGGCGATACGCTGGTATCACGGGTGGGCGCTTCCCTCGCCTACGATACCCGGAACAGTTATCAACTGGCGAACGTGGGGCAGGACACTTCAATCTCAAGCCTGTTGTCCTTCGGCCAGCGCAACTATTACAAAGTGGAATTGAAAACTGACTGGTTTGTCCGGGGCTTCGCTCCGCGTCATGTTCTGGAATTGTCCGCGAAGGCGGGGGTGACGCAATCCCTGGACAGCGGCCAGGATGTGCCGTTCTACGACCGTTTTTATCTGGGCGGCCAGGATTCGTTGCGCGGTTTTGATTATCGTGG